>JBBITY010000020.1:0-5339 GCA_037440565.1 Desulfurellales bacterium | reverse complement strand
CTCGTCGGGACGGAGCTGTTTTCGGAGGTCGACGCCGGACAGATGTCCATCCGCATGCGCGCCCCGTCGGGGCTTCGGATCGAACGAACGGAGGAGCTCGTGGCCCGCGCGGAAGCAGCGATCAAACAGACGATTCCGAGCGGCGAGCTCAACATGCTGATCTCGAACATCGGCGTGCTGATGGATTGGCCTGCCGCCTACACGCCGAATGCAGGGCCGCAGGACGCGTTTTTCGAAGTGCAGATGACCGACCGGCGTTCACGCAGCGCCCAGGAGTACGCGCAGCTTCTTCGCCAGCGCCTGCCACAGGCGGTGCCGGAGGCGGAGTTCTCTTTCCACACCGGCGGGCTGGTGTCGGCGGCGCTGAACTTCGGTTTGCCGTCGCCGATCGACGTCCGGGTGGGCGGCAATGACCTCCACATCGCGCGCGGGATCGCCGAGGAAGTGCTGCGAGCGGTGCGGAGCGTACCGGGGGCCGTCGATGGCCGGATTCAGCAGCGCCTCGATTACCCCGCCATCAAAGCCGAAATCGATCGCGAGCGCGCGGCGCGCCTCGGGCTTACGCCGAAGGCGGCCGTGCAGAACGTCGTCGCCAGCCTCAACTCTTCGATCAATTTCGATCCGGCCTTCTGGATCGATCCATCCAACGGTAACCATTACCTTCTCGGCGTTCAGTACCGCGAGGATGCGATCGAATCGATGAAGACGCTGGAAGACATTCCCATGACTGCGGGCGACCGCATGCGCTTCCGGCACGATGGCTTCGGCGCCGACGCGACACCGCCGATGGTCGCGGCCTCACCGGCACCGGTGCTCCTTCGCAACTTCGCGCGCTTCACCCGCGCCAGCGCGCCGACCGAAGTGAGTCACGTCAATATCAGCCGCGTGATCGATGTGTACGCGAACGTGGCGGGCCGCGACGTGGGTGGCGTTGCCGCGGATATCGAGCGCCGCATCGAGCCGCTGCGCGCGAAGCTCCCCGCCGGCTACTCGATCGACCTGCGCGGCGAAGTGCAGAGCATGCGCGAGTCCTTCGCCAGCCTGCGGTTCGGATTTCTGCTCGCCGCCGCTTTCGTTTACCTCGTGATGGTCGCGCAGTTCCGCTCGTTTCTCGATCCCTTCATCATCATGTTCGCCGTTCCCCTCGGTCTGATCGGGGTGGTGGCGGTCCTGCTGGCGACGGGCACGACCGTGAACATCCAGTCCTTCATGGGCGTGATTTTCATGGTCGGTATCGCGGTGTCGAACTCCGTCTTGCTAGTCGAGTTTGCCAACCGGCGGCGCGCGGCGGGCGTGGGCGTGGAGGAATCGGTCGTGCAGGCCGCTACCGTCCGCTTGCGACCGATCGTCATGACGTCGCTGGCTGCCGTGCTGGGTCTTCTGCCCATGGCGATTGGCTTCGGCCGCGGGAGCGAGGCCAACGTGCCGCTGGCCCGTGCGGTGGTAGGAGGGCTGGGCGTCTCGACGGTCCTGACCCTGTTCGTCGTGCCGGTTCTCTACCAACTGCTGAAGGCGCGCCGATCAGTCTTCAGGGTCGATCCCGAATCGGAGGCCCGAAGGGCGCCGAGGGAATGATGACGATCACGGATCGACGGTGGGCGTTCGGTGCGCCGCTCCTTTGTGCGTCCTTCCTCCTTGTCCGTGGGGGCTGCGGGGGGACGAGCTGGGCCCAAAGCTCGGCCCCGGCGCCGATTCAAGTTCCGGTCGCCCCCGTCGAACGTCACGACGTCACCCGCTCGATCCGCTTGGCTGGCAGCGTCGAGGCGGTGGAGCAGGCACGGCTCTATGCAAAGGTGTCCGGCTACTTGAAAACGATATCGGTGGACATCGGCGATGTCGTGCGCCGCGACCAGGTGGTCGCCGAGTTGAACGTGCCGGAAATGCAGGGGGAGTCCGAAGCGGCCGAGGCCCGTCTGGCTGAGGCGCGCGCACTGGAAGCCAAGGCGGAGGCTGATCTCGAGCTGCAGAAGATCATCGCCGAGCGCAGCCGCGAGCTGCGCGAACGCGGGGCCGTGACCCAGCAGGACCTTGACGAAGCGGTCGCGAAGCAGCGGGCGGCGGCGGCGGCCCTGCAGCTCGCGCGGGCTCGGGCGAAGAGCGCCGCGGCGCAGCTTGCCAAGGTTCGGGCGCTGGCGGACTATGCTCGCATCAAGGCGCCCTACGATGGCATCGTGACGGAGCGTTTTCTCAACTCGGGTGCTCTGGTGCAGGCCGCGACGAGCGGCGCCAGCGTCTCGCCCGTGGTGACCGTCGCGCGAGTGGATCAGGTGCGCGTGTTCGTGGCCCTTCCCGAGTCGGATGTTCCGTTCGTCGAGGCGGAGGACCGCGCGATCTTTGTCCCCAACGGGGCGAAACTGGCCACACCCTTCGAAGGTCATGTGACGCGTCTGGCCGGAGCGCTCGACCCTTCCACGCGGACCATGCGCGTGGAGGTGGATCTACCCAACGCGGAGCGGCGCCTGCTGCCGGGCATGTACGGATCGCTGACGCTCGCCCTCGAAACGCACCGCGGCGCGCTCACCGTGCCTTCCAGGGCCGTGGTGACGGAGAAGAGCGGCGCCACCTTCGTTTACCTGGTGGTCGATGGTGCGGCGCGCCGCGCGACCGTGCGCGTGGGCATCGACGACGGCATCCGAGCCGAGATCACCGAAGGCCTGGAAGGCGGCGAGACCTGCATCGTTGGAGCGCCGGGAACGATCAGCGACGGCGTGCCGGTTCGCCCGATTCCCCCCGGCGCTCCGGAAGCGAAGTCTTCATGATGCGGTGCGGGCTCCGTTGTTTCATTGCGGCTGTCGCGGTGCTTCCCCACGTCGTCCGTGCAGACGCTTCCGCCAGTCCGACTCAGGAATCCGACGCGCCCGCTGTGTCGCTCTCCGCGATCGAAATCCGCCTGCTGGAGCACGACCGGAAGTTGCCGGTGGAGTACCGGAGCGCACTCCAGCTCGCGGCCGCGAACCACTTCGACATTCTTCAGGCTCGCGCGCGGCTGGAGGAAGCGCGCGCCGCGCGGCTCCGCGCCGCCGGAAGGATGCTGCCTTCGCTGTCCGGCAGTCTGACCGCGCGCCACATCGATGGGGAAATTCAGGCATCGTTCGGAGAGTTGGACCGGAAGGCATTCGGCACCATCAATCCGGCCAGTATCGTGACGCTGCAGTTCAACCCCGGCCAGGCTATTTTCGATCTGCTCGCCGCGCATCGGCGCGTCGTGGCCGGCGAGCTGGTCGAGGACACGGCGACGCAGACCGCTCTCGCTCGCGTCGCCGTGCAGTACTTCGAGCTGCTTCGCGCTCAGGCACAGGTGAACATCGCCAACGCGTCCGTCGCCACCGCCGCCGAGATCGCCCGCCTGGCCCGCGATCGACAGCAACTCGGCCTCGGGTTGGCGGTCGACACCGCACGGGCAGAGGCCCGCCTGGCGCGCGAACAGGTGAGCGTGACCGCCGCGGAGGAGCGCTTCCGGAATGCGTCGATCGCACTGGCCGAATCGCTCCGACTCGAACCTGCCGTTCTGCTGTTTCCGACCGAGGAGGGCATTCGAGCGGAAACACTCGTGGACCCCGACCGCCCGCTCGACGCACTGCTCGCCGACGCGCTGGCGCGGCAGCCGGAGCTTCGTGCGCTGGCCACGGAGAGCAACGCAGCGGCGAATGCGCGGACGGCCGCCTGGTGGAGGGCGCTCGGCCCCGAGCTGTACGGAACCGTCGAGGAGAGTGCGATCGGGCGGAGTTTCGACGTGAACAACCGCCAGGTGTACGGCGGCTTCGCCGGCTGGACGCTCGCGCCGTCATCGCTTGCCGATGCCCGGATGGCCGAGGCACGCGCGGTTCAAGCGGGGCTGCGCCGGGATCAGCTCGCGCAGGCCGTCAAAGCCGAAGTGGTGCGCGCCCGCGACGCGGCCACAACCGCGAAGGAACGCCTGGGCGCCGCCGCCCGGACCGTGAGCGCCGCAAAGCAGTCGCTCGCGCTGAGCGAGGACCGCATCAAGGGCGGCGTCGGCCTGCAGCTCGAAGCGATCGAGGCCCAGGAAGCGCTCGTTGCCGCGCGCACCGCGCTCGTCGAGTCGATCATCGACTACAACGTTTCGCAGGTTCGCCTGCTGCGAGCGATCGGAAACGTGTCAGTCGCGGCACTGACGGGGCGGTAACGGGGCCGCGGGAGGCCTGATCCCAATCGCCATCGGGCCCATCACCCCGAATGACTACACCCGCTTTCGCCTCGCCCGTGGTCGTGCCGCGTCGTCGATCTCCTGCCACAGCGCGTCCAGATCGACGACCAAGTCCGGGCATCCAGGGATGCGGACCCGCCCATCACCGGCGGTGAGTACCAGGGAGTATTGGTTTTCCGCAAGCTCGAACACCTCCAGGCTACGGAGCTGCGGGTCGAGGATCCAGGAGTACCGGATACCGGCCCGCGCGTAGTCGCGCAGCTTGTCCACGCGGTCTCGGCGTGCGTCGCGCAGCCTCGGGGAGGTGACCTCCACAACCAGGTGCGGCGCTGTGCGGACGAGTGCGTCGTCGATGCCGGGGAGATGACCACGCAGGTAGACAGAGAGATCGGGTTTGCCGCCCCGCCGTGCCCCAACGGCAATCTTGGTCTCCGAGCTGGCCACCTGTCCACCCCGGCGGCGCGCCCATCGCCGCAGCGCCTCGATGAGGAATGACACGACGATCTCGTGCAAGAAGCTGGGCATCTCCTCGTCCTCCAGAACGCCGTCAACGAGTTCGCCCTCGACGTCCTCGTCGAGATCCGCCCATTCACTGAGGGTCATGCGCTTCGCTATTTTGGCAGCGACCGCCGGTCGGGACATGGCCGGGGGTTACCACGCCGCGCTCGCGAGAGGAAAGGCTGTTGCGAAAACGCCGTCGACGCTCGCCACCAAAAGACCCTACTTTGATTCGCGCCACTGTGCCGCCTCGTTGCCGGCTTGCTGGCGAAACGCGGCCAGGTCGGCTGCCGTGCCGACCATCACCAGCACGTCGCCGGGTGCGAGCGGTCGGTCGGGATCGGGCAACCGATCCTCGGCCTCGCCGGCGTGCCGGATGGCCACGACTGTCACGCGGTGACTGGCGCGCAGGTTGGCTTCCCGCAGCGAGCGTCCGACCAGTGGCGGCGGAGTCTTCACGCGCGCCAGCGTCAAGCCTTGCGTTACGCGGACCGAGCCGCGGCGCGCGGGCGTATGGTCGCCTTCTACCGTCAGCCCGAGAAACTCATGGCGCAAAAGCTCGCTGCTGTAGACCTGCAGGACGTCGCGCCGGGAGACGACCCCCGCCAGACGCCCGTCCCTTGCGTCGACCACCGGCAGCTCGTCGTCCTCGCTGAGGAGGAAGTGGTCCATGCAG
>JBBITY010000019.1:0-18493 GCA_037440565.1 Desulfurellales bacterium | reverse complement strand
GGCCCCTGTCCGCCGAGAGGACCGGCGCATCGCTACTTCTTCAAGCTGTTTGCGATCGATCGCCAGCTCGATCTGCCGAGTGGCGCGACGAAGCAGCAGGTGCTCGACGCCATGGCCGGCCACGTGCTCGATCAGGCCACACTGATGGGGCGGTATAAGCGGTAGGTGAGCCCTGCGTCAGCGTCTGCCCCACCACGCGAGCCGGATGGAAACGATCGGGCACCGCCTCGAAACCCTCGCGACCCAATACGGTAGCCGACCGGCACTCGTTTACCGGGACACGCCAGTCTCGTTCGCGGAGTTGGCCAGCGGTGCCCGCCAGGTCGCCGCGAGCTTAGCGCGGCTGGGTGTCAGCAAAGGCACCCGCGTCGGCCTCCTCATGCCGAACCAACCCGACTGGTTGCGTTGTGCGTTCGCCACGTGGCGGCTGGGGGCGATTCTCGTGCCCATCAATACGCTCTCTCGCGGCGCGGAACTTCTCCACGCCCTCCAACACGCCGACGTGACGGTCCTGATCATGGTCTCGCAGTTCTTGCACCACGACTACCAAGCCGCCTTGAGCGAGCGTTGTCCGGACCTTGCAATCGGCACGATGCCGCTGCGATCCGGAACCGTGCCGTGTCTTCGGTACGTCGTCTGCCAAGGAGATACGGTCCCGCGGACGGCGATGGCATGGGAAGACTTTCTCTCCTTGGGCAGCACGGCCCCTGTCGGCTGGGAAAGCACCGCACTGGACGCGGTGGCGCCGACGGACGATGCGGCGATCTTTTTCACATCGGGAAGCACGGCTGCGCCCAAGGGCGTCGTGCACACGCACGCAAGCATGTTGCAGGCGGCCGACAACGTCGGCGACCGTCTGGGTCTCGACGCCGAGGATCGCACTTACGGCTATCTTCCCTTCTTCTTCAACGGCGGGCTGGTGGCCGTCGCCCTGGCCACGCTCTCCCGCGGGGGAGCGGTCTTGCTGCAGGAGGTGTTTGACGCCGGCGAGGCCCTCCGCATGATGGAACGGCATCACTGCACAACCCTCTTCGCCTGGCCTCACCAAGCCGAAGCGCTGATCCGTCACCCGACCTTTGATCGGAGGAAACTCGCGATTTGCAAAGGCCCCGGTGCGAACACCAAATGGGCCGCGGCACTCTTTCCCCCCGACCACAGCGCCGTCAGCACGTGGGGCATGACGGAGACCGGGCCCATGGCATCGTCGTCGCGTTTCGATGACCCGCTGGCGCTGCGCCAGGGCACGCACGGCCGGGCCATGCCGGGCCTCGAGATCCGCATCGTCGATCCAGAAACGGGCTGCCCGCTGCCACCGAACACCCACGGTGAGATTGCTGTGCGCGGCAGCACTCTGATGCGCACCTATTACAAGTGCGCCCCCGCAAAGTGCTTCGATGCGGAAGGGTACTTTCACACCGGTGACTGCGGCCGCCTGGACGAAACCGGGCACCTCCACTTTCTCGGCCGCCTCAAGGATGTCATCAAGACCGCTGGCGCAAGCGTAGCTGCGGCCGAGGTCGAGTCGGTCTTGATGGCCCACCCGAATGTCAAGGTGGCACACGTCGTGCCGGTCTCCCACCCGACGCGCGGGGAAAACGTCGCCGCGTTCGTCGTTCCCCGCGAGCCCACGTGCAGGGAGGAAGACCTGCTCGCCCATTGCCGCGCCAACCTGGCCAGCTACAAAGTCCCGCGGCATCTGTTCTTCGTTCCGGAGAGCGACCTTCCAGTTTTGGGCAGCGGCAAAGTCGATCGCAAACAGCTCCGCGCGCGCGCCGCCGCATTGGCCGCGCCGGCTGAAAACACGTAACCCGACTCCGAAAAAGGGGCACGGAGAACCGCGAGCCTGGGCGCTCACTTCGGGCGGCGGGGCAGCAACACGCGGCGACGCAGCGACATGACCGCTTCGTTACGCTGGTTCCAGGCCCGTGTCTCGACGTACAGGATCCCGCGGTCGGCCTTCGAACGCGATTCGGTCTTCTCCAAGATCTCGGTCTCGGCGTACACGGTGTCGCCGTGGAACATGGGGCCCAGGTGCTTGACCGATTCGTATTCGAGATTGGCGATCGCGTTCTGGCTGATGTCCTTCACGCTCATGCCGACGACGATTGAAAAGACGAGCGTGCCGTTCACGAGGCACCGCCCGTGCTGGGACTGACTCGCGTAGTGGTCGTCGAAATGGATCGGGTTGGTGTTCATCGTCATCAGCGTGAACCACGTGTCGTCAAAGTCGCGGATCGTCCGCCCCGGCCAATGCTTGATGACCTCGCCGACGGTGAAGTCCTCAAAATAGCGACCGTACATCGCGTTCCCCTTTCTCCTCAGAGCTTGTGAAAAAATCCCTCGGGCTGGAGCAATGCTCGCCCCTCCAGAACGGTGCCGGCGCCGCGCGGCGGCCGTCTCGAGGGCGAGAGCACGGCTCCCGCCCATGCCCGGGCACTACACGATGTCCCGCCGGGATTTTTTCACAGCCTCTCAGTGACGCGAGGGACCATGCCCAACTCCCGCGCGAGCTTTTACTAGAGGTGCGGGAAACGCTCAAGGTGCGTGCAGACTCGGCATCGGCTCGCGCACGTTCACGCCCGCTTTTCCCCCAACAATTGCTCGCGCGACACGGCCTGACTGTTTCGGAACGGGCTCAAGAGTCCAAGGGTTCAAAGGTTCAAGGGGACGCGCTCTGCTGCAAGTAGTGCCGCGCCGTCTCGGCAATCGGGCCGCGCGGCTCGATGCGCAGGGCCGCCTCCAACTGCGAGCGCGCCGCGGCGCGCTCGCCGAGGCTGAGCAAGACCTGGCCCAGCAAAACGCGGCTGCGGAAATCCCGCGGATCGATAGCGATGGCCTCCTGCAACGATTCGCGCGCCGCCCGGACCTGTCGGATCACCTCCGCTTGATCGCCGCGCGCCTGAGCGCGTTCAGCGCGTTTCATCGCCAAGCGGCCCATGCCGTTCAACAGGTACGGGTGCCGATACCTTTTCAACCCCGATGTGAAGGCGCGGGCAGCCGCATCGAGATCGTCCCGCCGCAGGTAGAGATTGCCGAGATTGTTGTACGCCATCACTTGATCCTGCACCGAGGCGGGCAGCGCGAGCGCGGTGGTGAACTCTCGCTCTGCCTCGTCGAGGCGGCCGCGCCGCATGAAGGCGTTGGCCAGTTCCCGCCGCGGCATGGCCTCGCGCGGGGCCTTGGCCACCACGTCGCCCCAGAACACGAGGTCGTCGGCCCACACACGCGAGCGGACCGCCGACTGCCATGCACCGACGACCGATCCCAGCAGCACGAAAGCCACGAGTCCCCGCCGCACCCGCGGGGACTGCACCTGCACGAGCGCCCACCCCGCCAAGAGCACCGGGGCGATCGACGGGAGATACAGGTACCGCTCAGCGAGCACCGCCGATGCACTGCGCCTGGCGATGACGACGAGCGACGGCGCCAGCGTCACCGGAAACCAAATCAGCAGGAATGCCACCATCCCTCGTCGCCGCCGCCACGCCCACCCGGCTCCACCGAGTGTGGCCGCCAGCACGCCGAGCCCGGCAAGCGTGTATGGCGGCGCCGCGGGGACCGAGGGCACGTACGCACTCACATTGATAGGTAGAACGAGTTTCGACGCATACCAACTCACGGCGGCCGCCAGCGACGCAGCGGTGTCAAGCGGTCCCGCTCCGGTCGGTTCGCCGGTGGCCACCGCTCCAAGGCCGGCGCGTCGCAGAAGGATGTACGCCACGACGGCAATCAGCAGGGGGAGGTAGCGCCGCCAAGGGAGCCGCCTGTCGACACACAGATCGCGCGCCGGCACGAGCACAACCGCAGCCACTGCGACCTCCTTCGCCAGCAACCCAATCAGAACCAAGCCACCGGCCGCCCAGGCGGTCCACGCGCGTCCGGTCTTGGCCGCGGCCAGGACGGCGGCAACGACGAACGCCGTCGCGATGACGTCGGACCGTCCCGCGATCCACGCCACCGACTCCACGTGAATGGGATGCGCAGCAAAGAGCAGCGCCGCCAGACTCGCCTCAAACGAACGGGCGGCGCCCAGTGCTTGTCTCGCCAGGAGATACACGAGGCCCGTCACCAGTGCGTGCCAGGCAATGACCGTGATGTGAAACCAGAACGGCGCCTCGCCGCCGAGAGCCCGGTCGATGAGAAAGGTGAGAAAGATCAGCGGTCGATAATAGAATTTGGGCACCGCGTCGGGCGGGACCAGCAGATCCAGCGCGCCGTGGATATGGCGCAATTGCTCGAGGACCAGTGGATCGTCCCAGATGAAGCCGTGCCGTGCGGCGCCGGCGAACACTGCCAGTGCTGCGCCGACTGGAACGAGCGCGTACGCCAACTGCCAGGCGGGCATGGACCGCAGTTGTTCCGCGGCGAAGCCACGGTGCGCCTTGGGCGCCGTCCGCTGAGAGGTCACTCCCTCATCAGCGTCTGGGCTGGCGCGGGGTTGAACAATTCCATGCCCAGGGTAGAGGGGAAGAGCGCGACGATCTCCTCTACCCTCCAGCGCGTGGCCTTCGTGATCGTGCGCACCGGCGCAGGATAGTTGAGCAGCGAAATGGTGCCCCCCATGACCGCGAAGAACTGGCCGTTGATGTTCGCCGCGGCATCGCTGGCCAGGTAGACGGCAAACGGCGCCACGTCTTCCGGATCGAGCTGGGGGCGCGGCAGCGGACCGCGCCCCGCCGCTTCCATGCCGGCGGCGTCACTTCTCGCTCGTGCCTGGCGCGCAACCTCCACCGCCGCCAGCATGCGCGTGGCGGCTGCCGGGGCGATGGCGTTGACGGTAATGCCGTACTTGCCGAGGTCCCGGGAAATCACGCGTGTCAGCCCGGCGATTCCGTCCGTGGCGGCGCCGTAGTTCGCCTGTCCCGCGTTGCCGTACAGACCCGAGGTCGACGACATGCTGATGATGCGGCCGCCCTTTTGCTCGCGCATGCGTGCCGACGCGTGCCGACAGCAGTTGAACGCACCCTTGAGGTCAACGCGGACTACCGCCTCGAAGTCCTCCTCGCTCATGTGGAAAATCGTCCGGTCACGCAGAATGCCGGCGTTGTTGACCAGAATGTCGATGCGACCGAATTCCTTCATCGCGGTGGCGATGATGTTCTCCGCCGCCTTGAAGTCGCCGACGTCGTCGTAGTTGGCGACGGCGCGCCCGCCAGCGGCTTTGATCGCCGCCACGGCCTCTTCGGCCGCCGAGGGATCGGATCCAGTCCCGTCGACACTGGTCCCCAGGTCGTTCACCACCACTGCGGCGCCTTCCGCGGCCATCAGCATCGCAATGGCGCGGCCGATGCCCCGCCCCGCCCCCGTCACGACCGCAACCTTGTCTTTCAAACGCGTGCCCATGGTTTCGATCCTCGCGCCGACGTCCCACCCCGGAGACCCGGCCTCAGCCGCGCGGCGGCGCCGGATTGACCAAACCTTCCGCCAGCGTTTGCGGCACAATCTCATCCAGCTCGTCGAGCGTCCAGCGCCCTTCCTTATAAATGGTCTTCTCCGGCCGCGGCAGCGACAGCAACGAATAGGAGGTGCCGGCGCAGAGGAAGAACTGCCCGTTCACGTTGGCGGCGTAATCACTGGCCAAGAACGCCACCATCGGGGCGACGTCCTCGGGGTGAAGGTTCTCGAGCTGGCGTAAGGCGGATTCCTCGCGGATGATGCCCTGCTGCTTGCGAATCTCGCGCGCCTTGATCACCTCCGGCGTCAACGTCATGCGGGTAGCGGCCACGGGGCAAATGGAGTTGACCGTCACGCCGTACTGGCCGAGGTCGCGCGCCGCGACTTTGGTCAGGCCGCTGATCGCTGCCTTGGCCGAGCCGTAGTTGGCCTGGCCTGGATTGCCGAACAGACCAGAGCCCGAGGAGAAGGTGATGATGCGGCCGTAACGCTGCTGGCGCATGAGCGGCGCGGCGTGGCGGACGCAGTTGAACGTGCCCTTCAAGTGCACGCCGAGCACCGCGTCCCACTCCTCTTCGCTCATGTTGAAGATCATGCGGTCGCGCAGGATCCCGGCGCAGGTCACCAGAATGTCGATGCGCCCGAAGCTCTGCACGGCCTGATCGATGATCCTGGCGCCGCCGTCCCAAGTCGCGACCGAATCCGTGTTGGGCGCTGCGTCACCCCCAGCCTGCTTGATCTCGGCGACCACGTCGAAAGCCGGCCCCGTCGTCGGCTCGCGCCCGTCGAGGCTCACGCCGTAGTCGTTGACGACGACCTTTGCGCCCTGTGCGGCCAGCTCCATCGCCACGCCGCGGCCAATCCCACGGCCAGCACCGGTGACAACCGCGACGCGTCCCCGCAGTATATCTCCCACGGAAAACTCCTCCGTCGTGGATAAGTGGCGGGACTGTACGCGACGTGCTCAAGAGGGTCAATAAGACGGGCGAGTCGAACGCCGGCTATGGAGCCGGAAGGTTCTGGTCTGACAACGGCGGGAGGTCCCATAGTGGCGGTCGGATGTCTTCGTTCGCCGTCCGCAACGTCATCGCGAACAGCAGCGAAAAATCCGCCGCCGGTTCCACGGGGCTGACGTTGTTGATGGCCAGCAACTGGAAGCCGACCTGGGGACTCCAGGAAAAGTTCGCGCCCAGGCCGATCTCGACGGGAGTGCCGTCGAGCAGTCGCACGCCCGTGCCGTGCAAGGGGCTCGTGTAGACCGCTTGGTGCAGGAGTCCGGACCAGCGCCGGGCGAAGGCGAACTCGGCGGCAAAGGACTCGGTGAAGATCGGATCGAGCGTCAGCTCAGCCGGCGTAACTCGCCCCATGGGATAGACGAGGTTGAGGTTGAGATAGAGCATGCAGCGCGGCAGGGCGCGTTTCTCCGCCGCCACGCCCACACCCAAGTCCGGCTCGCCGCTCCCGACCACGGCGTCCTCGCTCCCCGTCGGGATTTTCAGCGCCGCCCGCACGGCCACCAGTGGCCAACGCTCGCCGGATGAAACCTGGCGTTTGACTGAGAGCGACAGGTCCCCCGGTCGCAGCGTCTGGCGGCCGCCGTGAAACAGGATCGTGTCGCCGCGCGCGACGATAAACGCCCCGAACGAGTTGTTCGGAAACAGGTCGCGCTCGCGGTTGCCGGCGCCGAACAGCCCTTCGACGTCGTCGATGAACGGGTCCAGAAAGCCGCCGAAGCGGGAGATCAATGGCTGATCAATGCCGACCTCCCAGCGCTCGCCGACACCGTAGCGCGCACCCAGCACGGTGCGATTGGTTTCGAACTTCAGCGTGGAGCGGATTTGACCCTGAGTGGTCGCAATGACGTTGCTCTCGGCGCTTTCGACGCGCAGAGCCACTTGTCGCCATCCGATTGTCGCGGCGCGTTCGAAGGGGAGATCCAGGAAGATGAGCTGAATCGGCTGGAAGTTGCGCGCCGGGGCCGGGCCAAGGAACTCAAAGTCTGGGTCTCCGGCCCCCGCCGTCGCCGCGCCCCAACACACCACCGCCGCCGCAATCGCCGCTGCACTCCGTGGTTTCACTTCCTAAAGTTTTCGCCGTCCTATGTCTTCGTGCGCTCGCGCGCCCCGGCGCGCTCGAACATCACGTCCATGCCCTGCTTCGCCTCCGGCAAGTCACCGCGCAGCAGGGCAGCGCCGAAGTGCTCTGCGGCGGCGCGCATCATCGCTGCCTCCTGCGGATCGAGCCGGTCGGCGAGCGCGGCGAGCTGTTCCATCGCGGCGCGGATGGCCTTCACCGTCGCCACCGGATCCCCGCGATCGCGGGCCGCCATCGCCTCGGCGAGCCGTACCTGGATGATCGGAATCACCTGCCGGCCGGCCTCTCCGAGCACCGTTTCGAGTTCCGAGATGGCATCGACCACGTGCTCGATCGCAGTCGGGATCGCCGGACGATGTTCGTTGCCCATACCGGTTCACGGTACGGGCGGCGCGTGTGAACTGCAACAGGGGAGTGCGGCGTGAGCTTCTCGCTTTGGACTTTCGACTTTCGACTCGATCCCGTATGAGGCCGATCAGCAAGAGCTGACCGCCGTGCAGGAGGGCCACCATGTTGTTCGTCATCATCGGTCACGACGCGCGGGATGCGAAAGAAAAGCGGCCGCCGCATCGCCCGGCCCATCTCGCGCATCTCGAACCGCTGTCAAAGGCCGGCAAAGTGTTGCTCGCCGGACCGTTCACCGACGGCGCCGGCAGCCTCATCGTCGTCGAGGCCGACTCGCTCGCCGCGGTGTGGGAGCTGGTCGGGCGCGACCCGTACGTCACCAATGGCATCTTCGAACGTGTGGAAGTGCACCCGTTCGTCCAGGTTTTTCCGCGGACTGATCGACCCTAACCCGAAGGAAAAGGGTTCCCAGGCCGGGGCACTCAACTTGCTTCGCCGAGTCACACACGTCACGATGAGGAGCCGCATGATCGAGTTGCGCGATCTGACGAAGCGCTACGGCGACACGCTGGCGGTGGACCGGGTTACTCTCTCCATTCCCTCCGGAGAGATTTTCGGATTTCTTGGTCCCAACGGCGCCGGCAAGACTACGACCATCCGCTTGATGATGGGGCTGTTGCAACCGAGTGCCGGCCGGGTGGTGCTCGGCGGGCACGATCTGCATCGCGAGCCGCTGGCGGCAAAACAGCTCTGCGGCTTCGTGCCCGATCGCCCCTACGTGTACGAGAAGCTGACCGGCGCGGAATTCCTCGACTTCAGCGCCGAGCTGTACCATGTCGCGCACGGAAGAGTGCGCCTCAGCTCGCCTCCCGCAGTTGCTCCGCCTGTTCGATCTCCAAGAGTGGCGCGGCGAATTGGTCGAGAGCTACTCGCACGGCATGAAGCAGCGCCTGGTGATGGCGGCGGCCCTGATCCACGGTCCGCGCATCCTCATCGTCGACGAGCCCACCGTGGGCATGGATCCGCGCGGCGCGCGGCTGCTGAAACAGATCTTCCGCAACCTGGCAGCCGAGGGCGCGACGGTGTTCATGTCGACGCACAGCCTGGAGGTCGCGGAGGAGCTGTGCGATCGGATCGGTATCATCGACCGCGGGCGCCTGATCGCCCTCGGCACCATCGACCAGCTCCGCGAACAAGCGGGACGGCATCACGCGACGCTGGAGAGCATCTTTCTGCGCCTGACCGGCGGCGAAGACGGCACCGACGCTACAGACGCACTGCGGGCCTGACATGGCGAACGGGGCGCTCTCGCGACCGCTCAATCTGCCGGTTTATGGCGACGCGCCGACCGGCGCGACGGCCCCCCCGACCCCGCCACACCGCCTGCTTGCGCCGCGGCTCCTCGCCGCGCGCAACCGCTACCGGCGGCTCAGCCGCGGCGGGCGCCTGCGCCTCGCTGGCTTCGCCGCACTGGCCCTCGCCTTCGGCGCCGGCATCTTCGTCTTCTTCTTTCGCGCGCTCAGCTACTTCCTCGCCGTGCCCGACTTCGGTCCGGTTCTGACGTACAAGCTCCTCGGCATGGTGTTCGTCACCTTCTTTTCGCTGCTGCTCTTCTCCAACATCATCACCGCGCTGTCGACCTTCTTCCTGGCACACGACCTCGATCGCCTGGTGGCGGCGCCGATCTCGACGCGCCGTTTTTTCTACGCGCGCTGCGGTGAAACGCTCATCGATTCGTCGTGGATGATGGTCCTGTTCGCCCTGCCCGCGTTCCTGGCTTACGGCGTCGCGCACGGCACCGGCCCGGCCTTCTACGTGATGACGGCCCTCACCCTGCCGCCGTTCGTGATCATCCCGGCCGCGCTCGGCATCATCGTCACCACCGTGCTGGTCAACGTGTTTCCGGCACGGCGGACGAAGGACATTCTGATCCTGCTCTCGATGATCGCCATGGCGGCGCTCTACCTGCTCTTTCGTCTGGTGCGCCCCGAACGGCTGGTGAATCCGGAGGGGTTCGCCGACTTCATGGCCTTCGTCGCCGCCATGCGGACGCCGGAATGGACGTTCCTACCCAGCACCTGGGCAACTGAAGTGCTCTTTCCGTTGCTGGGGCGGCGCGCAGGCGATCCGCTCTTTTACTTCCTCCTCCTCGCCAGCAGCGCCGGCGTGGCACTGTTGGCCGGCGAAGCAGTCGTCGACCGCCTCTTTCTACGCGGGTGGACAAAGGCGCAGGAAGGGCGCCATGCCCGTTTGACTCAGCGCCCGATCTGGGAGCGCGCCTTGGCGTTGCTCACCACCCCGTTCGCGCCGCAAACGCGCATCATCGTCAGCAAGGAGGTCAAGGCCTTCTTCCGCGACACGAGCCAGTGGTCACAGCTCATTCTCTTGCTCGCCCTGGTGGTGGTGTACGTGTACAACTTCAGCGTTCTGCCGCTACACGGCAGCCCGCTGGTCACCTTCTACTTCAAAAACGTCATCGCCTTTCTCAACCTCGCCCTGGCCGGGTTCGTCATCGCCTCGGTCGCCGCGCGCTTCGTCTTTCCATCGTTCAGCCTCGAGGGCCGAGCCTTCTGGCTCATGAAGGCGGCGCCGCTGCCACTGCGGCGCGTGTGGTGGGCGAAGTTCTGGTCCGGACTCGTTCCGCTCCTCGTTTTCGGCGAGGTGCTGGTCGTGGCCACCAACTCGTACTTGCGCGTCATGCCCTTCATGATGTGGTTGTCGGCCATCACGCTGGGCGGGCTGGTTGGCGCCATCGTGGCGCTGGCGCTCGCCGTGGGCGCGACCTACCCGAACTTCGACGCGGACAACGCCGCCAAGATCGCCGCCAGTGCCGGCGGGCTCGTGTTCATGATCCTGTGCATGGCCTTCATCGGCGCGGTGGTGGTTCTTGAAGCCTGGCCGGTGTACGTGATCTTTTCCAGCCGGCTGGCCGGCGTGCCGTTGAGCGCGGCCTATCGGGCGAGCATCGCCGTTTCGTTCGCGGCGGTCGCCGCGCTGATCGCCGCGGTTCTCATCGGCTCGATCCAGTACGGGCTGCGCCGCGTCGAAAGGCTTGAACCGTAGAGCGGCTGTCGGGTGCTGGGGTCAGGTGCCGGACCCTGCGGCGGCGGCCAATGCGGCGAAGGCATCGGGGGCACCGCGGACCGCGGTTTGAATCCGGGCGATCGTCGCCGGCAGGTCGTACCCCAACCGCTCGTAGGCGCGCTCGAAGAGATCGAGCCGGTCGTTGTACAGGCGGTCGTGGACGATGACGGCGTTGTTGAGCGGCCGCTGGCTGACACGGCGATACCAGTCCGTGCGCCACTCGATGGTCTCGAACTCGGCCTGGGCTTTCGCAAACAAGGCCGGCCGCTCGGCCATGTCGATGCCGGCGGCATACGCACCCTGCAGCAGCGCCGCGACGCGGCCCAGTGCGGCTGAAAACGCCCGCGCATCGGCCCACATGGCGGCGGCCCGCTGCGCGCGCTCCACATCTCCGCGGCTGGCGAAGAACGCAATCGCGCCCCGGTATCCGACGAAGCTGGCGAACGATTCGTTGAAGGCCACCTGACCCGGCACGTAGATCGTGCTGTGCAGCAACTCGTGGACGATCGTCTCCGCCAACTCTTCCTCCGGCATGCGCAACAGGGGGGACAGCAGCGGGTCGTCAAACCATCCGAGCGTGCTGAACGCGATGGATGGCCGCACGTATGTGTCGTAGCCCTCGCGTTCGAGGCGGTCGGCCAGGGCCTGCGCATCGCTGCGGTCGAAGTAGCCACGGTACGGCACGCGCCCGAGGATTGGAAACCACCAGGTGTACGGCTCGAGGCGGTCGCGCGGCGCCGCGGTGAGGACGTAAACGACCTGATGGTCATCGACCCGGGCAAACGTCGTGTAACTGCCGCCGACCGAGAGTCCCAACCGCTCGCGTGCGAACTCGCGCAGGGACAACGTCAACTCGAGCCGCGCCCGCATCTCCGGGTCGACGTCCTCGGCCAACAATGTGGCAATGGGCTGGCGCCGCCACAGAATGCGCGCTTCCTCGTATGCCGCGCGCATCACGTACGCGGGCGTGCAGCCCGGCCAAATGGCGAGGACGGCAACGGCCGCGATACGGGCGCGCCTGTTGACCGCGGAGTGCATGGTACGGTCCGCCGTGATTCACTCGGCGGCGGCGCCCACCGCCTCTGTCGCGGGTCGGCGTGTGCGCCGCACGTACTGCAACTGGTACAGCCGGTAGTACACCCCCCCCTGCTGCAGGAGCTCGGCATGCGTGCCGCTCTCGCGAATCTCGCCGCCGTGCATGACGAGAATCCGGTCGGCGCGTTCGATCGTCGACAGGCGGTGGGCGATGACCACGGCGGTCCGCTCGCGCAGCAGCTTTTCCAGCGCGTCCTGGATCAACCACTCGGTTTCGGCGTCGACACTGGAGGTCGCTTCGTCCAACACCAGCACCGTCGGCCGGTACGCCAAGGCGCGGGCGAAGGCCAGCAACTGCCGCTGGCCGACCGAGAGGTTGTTGCCGCGTTCGCGGACCTGCTCGTCGTACCCGTGGGGGAGCCGCTCGATGAAGCGATCCGCGTTGACCGTCCGGGCCGCTTCCACCGCCACCGCCAGCGGCACGTCCGGGCGATCGAGCGTCAGATTGCTGGCGATCGTTCCCGTGAAGAGAAACACGTCTTGCAGCACGACACCGATGTGCCGGCGCAGGGCCGCCAGATCCCACTCGCGCACGTCGACGCCGTCGACCAGCACCCGTCCGCGCGGCACGTCGTAGGCGCGGTTGAGCAGCTTGATCACCGTCGTCTTGCCCGCCCCCGTGGGTCCCACGATGGCCACCTTTTCGCCCGGTGCGACGGCAAAGGAGAGATCGCGCAGCACCCACTCCTCGCCCTGATAGGCGAACCACACGCGCTCGAATTCGATGCGACCGCGCGCGGCTCGCGGCAGCACCGGCCGGGGTGGGCTAGCGATGCTCGCCGGGGTGTCGAGCAACTGGAAGACGCGCTCGGCCGAGGACATCGCCGACTGCATCACCGCGTACTTGGTCGAGAAGTCGCGCACCGGGATGAAGAACTTCTGCATGTACTCGAAAAAGGCGACCAGGGTCCCGAAGGCGAGCGCCCCGGCGAGGATCTCTCGGCCCCCGTACCAGATGATCACCGCGAAGGAGATCGCGCTGACCGATTCCACCAGCGAGAAGAGCGCGGCCTCGTAGACGTTGGCGGTGTGGTTGGCGCGCCGGTTGGCATTGTTGAGCTGATCGAACTGTTCCCACACCCGGCGCTCGCGCGCGAACAGTTGGATCACCGTCATCCCCGCCAGCGCTTCCTGCAGGTGGGCGTTGAGCCGCGCCAGGCGGTCGCGAATGAGCCGGTAACTCTGCCGCGCTTGGAGGCGGAAAAAGTTGATCGCCAGCCCGAGCAGCGGGCTGAGTGCCAGCGTGACCAGCGCGAGGCGCCAGTCGATGGCGACCATGATCGCCACGATGCCGAGCAGCGTCACCACATCCATCAAGACGGTCAGCGCGCCGGCCGCGAACATTTCGTTGATCACGTCGACGTCGGTGGTCAGCCGCGTCACCAGCCGCCCCACCGGGTTGCGGTCGAAGAACTCTGCCGGCAGGCGCTGCACGCGGCTGACCAAATCGCGGCGCAGATCGGCCAGGCTTTTCTGCGCCACAACCATCGTCAGGTAGTACTGGAGGTAGAGGACGGAAAACTCGCCGACCATGGCCAGCGCGTAGCACGCCGCCGTGCGGGACAACCCACCGGCATCCCGCGCCGCCACGTACCGATCGATGGCGATCTTCAGCAAGTACGGTTGCACCAGAGCGAAGGCGGACGAGAGCGGCAAACACAGCATCGCCCCCCAGAAGGCACCGCGGTACGGCCGGATGTACGCCCACAGTCGGCCGAGCAGGCGGGCGTCGTATGCTTTGCCGAGCACCGCTTCCTGCATCAGGTCGGCCGCGGCCCCGGGCTGCGCTGTCGGTGCGGCGCGAGTCACAACTGCTCGATCTCCTCTGCCAACTGCTGCCGGCGGAACAGCTCAGCGTACACGCCGTCGCGCGCCAGCAGCGTAGCGTGGTCGCCGAACTCCACAATGCGCCCGTCGTCAACCACGGCGACGAAATCGGCATCCAGAATCGTGGAGACGCGGTGCGCAATGACGATGCTCGTGCGCCCGGCCATCACCTCGCGCAGCCCGCCCAGGATCTGGCGCTCCGTGCGCGTGTCGACGCTCGACAACGCGTCGTCGAGCACGAGGATGGGGCGCGGCGCGACGATGGCGCGTGCCAGCGTGAGTCGCTGCTTTTGCCCGCCCGACAACGTGATCCCGCGCTCGCCGATCACCGTGTCGTATCCGGACGACAACGCCTCGATGTCGGCCGCGACCCCCGCGATCGCCGCGGCACGGCGGATCTCGGCATCACTCACGTCATCGCCCCCAAAGGCAATGTTCTCCCGGATGCTGGCGGAGAAGAGAAACGGATCTTGCGGGACGAAGCCGATCGCGGCGCGCAATTGGCCGAGCGGCAGGGCGCGCACGTCATGCCCGTCCAGCAACACGGCCCCGCCCGACACGTCGAACAGACGCGGCAGGAGTTGGGCGAGCGAGGTCTTGCCCGCCCCCGTCCGCCCGACGATCGCCAGCTTCTGCCCCGGCTCGATGGTGAAGGATACACCCGTCACGACCGGATGCCCGTTGCTCACCGACGGGTAGGCGAACTGGACGTCGCGATACTCAACCCGCCCGGTGATGCGCGGCAGCGGCGCCGCGTTGGGCGCATCCCGAATGGCCGGCTCGACGGCAAAGATCTGCTCCAGCCGCTGCATGGCCGCGCGCCCGCGCTGCAGGATGGAGAGCATCCAGCCCATGGCCATCGTCGGCCAGGCGAGGAGGTTGAGATATCCGATGAAGGCGACGAGGTCGCCCAGGCTGAGGGCGCCGCGCATCACTTCGCCGCCCCCGTACCACAGCACCATGAGGGTGCCCGTGCCCGAGGCGACGCGCATCGCCGGCAAGAGGCGGCCGCGCACCCGCGCCAGCTCCAAGCTCTGCTTCGTGAAGGCGTCGTTGACGCGGGCGAAGCGCGCCACCGCGCTCCCTTCCGCCCCGTAAGCTTTGAGAACGTGGATCCCGCTGATGTTCTCCTGCACCACGCTGCTCAGGTCCGCCAGCCCCTCCTGCACGCGCAGCGTCTGCTCCATCAGGTGGCGGCTGACGCGCTTGACGGCCAGCAGCAGATCGGGAGCGCGCTGCACTTCATCGAGGATCAGCTGCGCACCGCGCGCGAGCACGGAGTCGGGATCGCCCCTGGCCTGATCACGAAGCCCCGGATCGTCCAGGGTCAGGTACGGCCATAGGCGTAATAGAGGGGGGTGTTCACGAGATTGAGGATGCCGACGCCGAGTAGCAGGCGGATGGCGGTGACGTCGTTGATGAGCCGCGACATCAAGTCGCCGGTCTGCCGGCTCTGGTAATAGGCCACCGGCAGCTTCAACAGATGGGCGAAGAGATCGTTGCGGAGATCGTACTCGACGTCGCGACCGACGTTGAAGATGAGGATGCGCGAGAGCGTGCGCACCACGCCTTGCACGATCGCCACACCCACGATCACCGCCGCGAAGACGGCGACGCGCGAGAAGGGCTCGCCGCGCTCGATGGCGTTGACGGCGCGCTTGAGCAGGTACGGCACGGCCATCGCGAGGGAGGCGGTGCCGAGGAGACAGACGCCGCCGGCCGCATAGCGCAGCCGGTAGCGGCGCAAGTACCCGAGAAGCCGCGTCACGGCGGCATCATTTCACACCGCCGCCGTTATGCAATCAGGGCTCAGCGGCCGCTCAGCTCGCCGCGCCAGACCTCGATCGAGCCGAACTTGCCGCGTTGTGGCGCCTTCGGCTCGCCCGGCTGCTTGCCGCCTCCGGACCGCCACGCGGGATGGACGACGTCGCCAAAGGCAACCGCCACATCGAGGACACCGTCGCGGTCGATGTCGGCCAGGCCCACCCCCCACGTCCGCTCGCGCCCAGTGCTCGGCAGCCCCGTTCCGAGATCGAGCCGCCACTTGCCGGTGCCATCCCCGAAATACGGAAACACGCCGTACACGCCACCGATCTCGGTCAGATGTATCTTGCCGGTTGCAATGACGTCGGCATGCCCGTCGTTGTTCAAGTCACCGATGGCCACCCCGAGGGCGTTCATCGGCTGAAAGCCGTCGTTGGCAAACCGCCACTTGCCGTCCGGCTCCTGAATGAACGCTTCCACCCCACCCCCCACGCAGGTCGGCATCTGCGGCGCACCACACCCGTCCGGCTGAGGAGGCATTTGCGATCCCGACGCAAGATCGAGCTTCCCGTCGCCATTCAGATCGGCAACCGCAATGCCCCAATACAGGCCGTGAATCTCTGGGGCCGGCAAGCCCTCGGAGGCTTCTTTCCAACTCCCTTTCCCATTGCCCAGCCACACGCGGGGGCCGGCCGAGTACGCCGCGGCCACGTCGAGATTGCCGTCGCCGTTTACGTCCGCCAGTCGAACCGAGTTGCCCCAATCCACGATCGCGAGACCATCGGACGTCTCCCTCCAGGTGCCCTTACAATCGCCGCGGAAGGCTCGCACGCCCTCATCCTGCGCCGCCACGGACACCAGGTCCGCACAGCCATCGTTGTCGAAGTCGCCGAGCGCCACGTCCTCAGAGCCAATCGTCGGCAGGCCAGACGAGGCGCTCTTCCAGTTGCCCTTCCCATCTCCGAGGTAAACGAATACGCCCTTGCAGTGATCCGCGATCGCGACGTCAGTCCTGCCGTCGTTGTTCACGTCGGCAAAGGCCATCCCGCCGCCGCAGTACGGTTCCCGCGGCAGGTCGTTCGCGGCGGGTGTCCAATTGCCCTTGCCGTCCGTCACCCAGATCCAGGGTCCATCGGCCAGGCGGGAGACCGCGCCGAGATCGGGAAACCCGTCGCCGTTGACGTCACCGAACGCGATCTGCGACTTCCAAATCCTCGATTGAGGCAAGCCGTTGCCCGCCGGCACGTAGTGCACCGGCGCGGGTGCCGCCGCAGCCGCCGGCTGCCCGGCCGGTGGTGCTGCGTGCCGCGCCAGCCGTTTTTTTGCGCAGCCGCCGAGGCACAGCACCACCACCCCCAACCCAAGAACCCACACGCGCACACACTTCATCTCGCCTCCTACTTTGTGCTAACTGCCTCTGACTCTGACGCGCGGACTTTTATTCGGCGTGAAAAATGTGGCGGGTGCTTACCAGAGGGTCCACGGGGGGTCAAGGAAGGCCGGCCACGCCCATCCAGTGGCCGCGGCGGCGCACTCCGACCCAGCGAGCCAGACGCCCGCGCTGGAACCCGCCCGCCCCTCGTCCAAAATCCGCGCGGTGTCTGCGGTTTTCACGCGCCGACGCGGTCCTTTTCCGCTTGACAACAGAGCAGGCTTCAAGTATCTGGAGCCAGCTTTCCACCTGCCCCTGGAGAAGTTGGGCGGGAAGAGTGAGCGCTGGGAGCGTTGTCGGACTTCATGGTCGAAAGGCGGGATGAGAGAGTGATGATTCTTCTCCGCCGGGAAAGGAGACGAGCGATGGGCAAAGCACTGGGGATGCGCTGTGTGTGGGCGCTGTGCGGGGTGCTGGCTGGCCCCCTGCTGGTGATGTCGGTGGCGCAGGCCGAAGTCTCGCCGGACCTGAGCGGTTCGGTGGTGGTATATCCCAAGGTCGTTGCGAACGAAGCTCGGGACACCGTGCTGCAGCTCACCAACACGAGCAACAATTTGGTGCACGTGAAGTGCTTTTACGTCAACGCGGCTCCGCTGGATCCCTCCTCGCCGGCAGGTCCCGGAAATCCCCGCCAGTGGCAGGTAACCGACTTCAGCCTGTGGCTGACCCGCCAGCAGCCGTTCCACTGGGTTGCGAGTCAGGGGCGCGCCATCGATCCCAGTGACGGATTTGGCAACGACGGATCCGGTCTCGATGCCGGTGCGATTCCACCCGTGCCGCCCGGCTTCGAGGGCGAGCTGAAGTGCGTGCAAACGACGGCAGGTGGCGACCCCTTCGGCGGCAACAGCCTCAAGGGCGAAGCCGTGTTGCGGCGCACCGACGGTGACGTGAGCAAGTACAATGCGATCGCCATCCTCGCCGATCCGGATCGGGCGGCCGGCGATCCGGCCACGCGCTTGGATCTCGACAGCACGCCGAACAATGACGGCGAGTACGCCTCGTGCCCGAACACGTTGATGCTCAATCATTTTCTCGACGGCGCCGAGAATATCGTCATCGAGGAACTGAACAACGCCGAGTGCCCGACCGATGGAGATTGCCCCATTCGCACCGAGTTGACGCTCGTGCCGTGCAGCCAGGATTTCGAGAACATCTTGCCCAGCCGCTCCACCGTGCAGTTTGCGATCACCAACGAGTTGGAGCAGAACTTCTCTGCCAGCATCACGGTGGATTGCTGGCTGACGATTCGGCTGGCGGACATCGATGCCCCGACGGGGAGCTGCACGGGCGGCACCCCCCAATCGTGCGTCACCGACCAGGACTGCATCGATGCCAACAACGGGTTTTGCAACAAGAACAGCGTCTTCTCTTTGGGTAACGTGGGAACCGGCACCGCGTTCTCGCGCATCACCCCGGTCGGCCTGGACGGCGGCGTGATTGGCGTCGCTGAGGAAACCA
>JBBITY010000018.1:0-18553 GCA_037440565.1 Desulfurellales bacterium | reverse complement strand
GAACGCCGTCAGGTAGTAGGTCGTCCCCGCCGCGTCGAACACGCCGCTGCCCGGTTGTGAAATGCTGGCGGCAATCTCCGCCGGCGCGCCCGGCGTCACCGCATAGTTGATATGCGGGTTCAGGTCGACCGGCGTAACCGTACCCGTAGTGGGATTCACTCTCGAGATGCGAGTCTGAACCAAGTGGCCGCGCAGGTTCGGCTCGAAGCGGACCAGGTTGCGCGCATCGGTGTTGGCGACCCAAAGCTCGTTCGATCCCGGCCGGGCTTCGACGTCGTACAGGATCGTCCCGACCCGGCTGATGGTCTTGACGACTGAGGGAGTGCCCGCATCCGCGTCGATCACGAACACGTCGTTATCGGGCAAGCTGAACTTGACGAAATTGCTCCAGTTCCGCCCGGTCTCATCCTCCCAACGGTTCGTCACCGGATTGAATTGCACGATCAATCCCACCGCAGGAGCCGGTCCGAGTCCCGGGTCACGCGGTGGATTCGGCGGTGGCGGCCCGCCCCCGGCGGTGACGAGCGCCGCAAACAACGCCGTGCTCTGGTTGCCGGATTCGAGCACAACCGCATAGACCTCGGTCCCGCTCGCGTTGGTCGCCAGGGCGCGCGGATCATCGCCGAACAGATCCAGCGACGCCACCTGCGCGCGGGTGGAGGCATTGTAGACCTTGACGCGATCCTCGTTGCCAGCAAGGGTCACGAAGGCACGACCGGAGGCGAACACCACATCCGTCGGCTCATCGCCCACGGCGATCGTCGCCGTCGTCTGGCGTGTGGTGACATCGACAATGCTCACCGAATCCGACAGGTGGTTCACAACCCAGACTTCCGATGTGCCGGGGCGGATTGCGAGACTGACAGGATCGATGCCGACAGTCACGTCGCCGGAGAAGCTCAGTCCTCCCCCCGGCGTCACGTCGAAGATGGCGAGCCTCCCCTCCGGTGTGTTCACGGCGTAGAGCTCATCGCCCGTCTCGGACAGGGCCAGCGGATGCACTTGGGTCGATTCGAAGTTGACGAAATCCACGTCTGCCGGCATCTCGACGGCCACCACCCGACTGTCCGGCGTCGGGTCTCCCCCAGTGAAATCGCGCCGCGCGCTGAGGAGGCTGCCACTCTCCAGCGCCGACGCCGTCAAAGCTTGACTGCGCGTCGCGCGCAGCCGCACCGTGAACGCCCCCGCGGCATTGAACGTGGCGTTGACGGGGGACCCGGTAGCCGGCGCCGCACCGCCGTCGAAATTCCAGCTCAGCCCGTCACCGCTGCCGCTCCCCGCAAAGGTCCCGGTTTGTCCGGCAATCAGATTGCTCGGAGCGCTGGCGATGGTGCCGTCGGGCAACGCCAGGCTCACCGTCACACTCTGCGAGGCCATGCGGCCGTCGACACAGGCCGAGAAGGGTAGAAAGCCCGCGGTAGGTATCGGAACGCCGTTGAGACTGACGGCCAGGGTGTTCGGGTCGACCGAGCATTTCGCGTCCACCCGCACATTGATGGCCCCCGCCGTAACCAGCGCATTCTGCGCCGGCGTGGGGTCGACGAACCGCAGCGGCGCCGGGGCGGGCAAGCCCGACACCGCGGTCGCCTGAATCACCGTGCACCCCAGAACCAGACCGAGACTTTCTCGGAAACGTACGGCACGCCGGCCCATACGCACCCCCCCTTTTTCGGGCGCCCTGCTGCTCAGCGTTATCGGTCCACCCTTGTGGTCCATATGCCAAGATCGGCAGCGTTCCGTCAACCACCTTGGCCCAGGAAAGGCCCCGAGAGCGCACCGGCTGGTATTTTCACGTCGAAGTTGTTACAGCGATGCAAACGCCGGGCGGCTCAGGAGCAGAGCCGCACCCACACACCACCTTTTCAAGCGTCATTGCGGGCAGGGGAAAGTGCCGATGCGGTCGACTGGTGCTCGATTGAACCGTCTTGCAGAGATCAGCCTACTGTTGCTGCTCGCCGCCGGGCTGACGGCCTGTGGGGACGATGGCGAGTCGGACATGCGGCCCACGCGGACGCCGATTGTCGCAACGGAGACCCCGCAACCGGCCGCAACGATTACGGCCACCCGCCCGCGCGAGCCGAGCGCAACGCGAACCCAGACGCGGGCGGCCACCGCCACGCCAACGTTCACCGGTCCCTCCACGCCGACCGGCCCGCCGGAGACGCCCACTCCGGCGCCGGCCACCCAGACCGCGGTGCCCTCGCCGAGCGCGACGCCAACCCACAGCCTCTCGCCGTCGGCGACCCAGCCGCCCACGATCCCAGCGACCTCGCCCCCCGCGACTTCGCCCGTGCCGGAGACTCCGACTGCCACGCCGACGCCGAGTCCGCCGACGATCAGTGACCCCGCTTTCCGTTTCGCCAAGCCGCGAGCGGGAGAACTCGTCATGGCGGGCGCCATTGCTGTCGAACTCACGCTGCCCGCCGACGCGATGGGCGACACGCTCACTGTGCGCCTCGACGGCGTCGCGGTACCGGACTTCGGCGTGCCCGGCGGCACCACGGCGGCAGTCGTTGCGCTGCGAGGTTCGTGTCGAGTTGCCAAGCGCTGCGGGGCGCTACCGATGGCCCTGTCACTTTCACGCTCGCCCCGCGAGCGTGCGGGGAGCGGGACACAGAGCAGCGCACCGGACGGCTGGTCACGAACGTCCGGTGAACTCTCCTTGGAGGACGTGGGAGTCCCGGCCGGCACCGTCAGTGGCACGGTGAACGTCGGGCCGGGCGAGCACGTGCTGGAGGCCGACGTGCTGGTCAGGCGCAACGCCCAACTGGCGACGGCGCGCACGCAGGTGTCGTTCGAGGCTGCGGCGCTGGACCACGCCGAGGAGTGCGAAGTGCTCAATAGTGCCGAGTGCCTCCTGCCGTATCCCTCGTCGCGCTTTCTCGAGCCGGCCGATACGCCCACTGGGTTTTACCTCAAGTTTCCCGAGGTCGGCATGCCGCTCCAGAACGGCCGCCCTGTATCGCCGCAACCGCTCGAAGCGCTCGACGGGTTCAGCCCGCTGGTGCAGGTCCTGATGCATTTCCCCGGCGGTGTGGATCCGGTGCGCTCAAACGCCTCGCGGCTGCTGCCCGAGACGCGCACGTGCGGCACGCGTTCGCTGGACGCGGACAGTCCCACCGTGTTGCTCGATGCCGATACGGGCGAGCGGATTCTGCATTTCATCGAACCTGACGCACGCGCGGCCGATCCGGCGCGCCGGATTCTGTTTCTGCGGCCCGGCAGGAGCCTCACGCCCGGGCACCGCTACATCGTCGCCGTGCGCAATCTCGTCCACGCCGACGGAACGCCGGTCCAACCGGAGGCCCCATTTGCCGTGCTGCGCGACGGCCGACCGACCAGCATCGCCGCCGTCGAAGCGCGGCGCCCACAACTCGAAGCGATCTTTGCCGCCCTCGCGGCGGCCGACCCGCCGGTACCGCGCGACAACCTGCTTCTCGCCTTCGACTTCGTCGTGCAGAGCGACGAGGGGTTGACGAGTCAGATGCTGTCGATGCGCGACCAGGCCTTCGCCTTCTTGGCCAATGCTGCGGAGGAGGGAACGCCGACGTTTGCGGTCGATGCGGATGGGGTCGAGGAGCACGACTGTGCCGCCCCGGGTGCAACGGTATGGCGCATCGTCGAAGGCACGTATCAGGTGCCGCTGTTTCTCACTTCCGATCCCGCGCTCGACCCGCCGACGCCGGGGATGCTGAACCTCGACGAGCGCGGCGTGCCGGTGCAGAACGGCTTCACCCGTCCGCCGTTCACCATCGCCATCCCGTGCCGCGTGCTGATGGGCGATGGCCCGCCCGCGCATCCCATAGTCCTCGGCCACGGGCTTTTTGGCAGTGGCCGGGGTCTCGTGCGCGACGTGGCGGCACTCGGGCTTGACTACATCGGCGGCGCCACCGACTGGTGGGACCTTTCTGCTCCCGATCTCGCGGGGGCGCTGGAGAGCTTCATCGTCCGCAACGTCATCTTCGACCTCAACAACTTCGGTGCGCTGCCGGACCGCCTGCGGCAGGGCCAGCTCAACACCTTGGTGTTGGCGCGCATGATGAAGAGCGGCATGTTCAATGTCCATCCGGCCTTTCAGACGCCTCGAGGCGAGGGGGTCTTCCCCGCAGCGCCCGACAACGAGCAGTTCTATTTCGGCGCCAGCCTCGGCGGCATCATGGGGTTGATGTTCAGCGCTCTTTCGCCCGATGTCGCCAACGTGAACGTCGACGTGCCGGCGATCAACTTCCCTTTTCTCTTGCAGCGCGCCACGCCGTTCATCCAGTACGACATCCTGTTGCGACAGACCGGCGTGACCGATCCGATGCAAACGGCGCTGGGGCTGAGCCTAGTCGGCGAGCTGTGGGTGCGCGGCGAGCCGGCGGGGTACGCGACGCACATCACGAGCAACCCCCTCCCGGGCACCAACGCGAAGAATATCCTGATGACCATGGCGTTCCTCGACCAGCAGGTATCGAACACGGGCACGGAGATCGCCGCGCGCACGCTCGGCCTTCCGAACCTCGAAGGATCGCTGCTCACCAATCTGCCGGAAATCCCGGACGTGCCTGGCCCGCTCTCGTCAGCCCTGGTGATTTACGACACGGGCTCGTTCGACCTCCGCAACCCCGCCCACACGCCATTCATCCCGCCGCTGGCGAACTTGCCGCCCACGCCGAACAGTTGTGACCCGCACGGCCGGCGCGGCTACATCCCAGCGTCGATCCAGCAATTGCTCACCTTTGCGCAACCAGGCGGGCAGATCGTCAACTTCTGCAACGGGCTCTGTGACGCGGCGGAGCCGTCCGAACTGCCTTACGGTGCCGCCACGCCGTGCGACCCGCTGGCGCCGCCATAGAAGGCTCACCTTGATAGAAGGCGCGATTCTGAACCCGTGCGTTCTTCCGACACGCTCCCGGCTTCGCGCGACGGGGCTTACCCGTTCGCCGCGCGCTTGCGGCGCATCTCGTACAAGCGCGGCACCAACCCCTGGCGGTCGGCGATCGCGCCGATCGAGATGTCGTTCAGATAGGCGAGCAGCCGCTCCTGTGCACCCCGCCACACGTCGATCTGCGTGCACACGGGCGCGAAGCAGCAAAACGCCTCGTGGTCGTACACGCATTCGATCAAGCACAGCCCCCCTTCGAAGCACTCGTATACCTGGCGCAGCGTCATGTCGTCGGCGGGGCGTTGCAAGCGGAACCCACCACGCGCACCGGGCACCGACTCGAGGAACCCGCCCGCCACCAGGGTGCGGAGAATCTTGGAGAGAAAATGGCGCGGAATGCCCTGACGCGATTCGATCTCCGCCCGCGGCACCACACGCGTCGCGGACTGCCCCGCCAGGTACGCCAACGCGCGCACGGCATAGTCGACGCGACGGCCGATGTTCATCAACGAGCTGCGGTCCGGCGACCGCCCCCGCCCCTGATGACCCACGTGTTGCCGGGCGCCACACACCAACAAGGGCGCCGTCAGCGAGCCCACCGCATGCGGCCGCCCATCGGCTTTCGCGGGCGTCGTCGGCTCCACAACCGCCCCGTTGGCGGGCTGGCGGTTGGCGCGCACTGTGGTTCCTCGCTGGACGCTCTTCACGTCCTGAACCGTACGGGGATTGGCGCCGCAATTCAACGTGGGGTCCTACTGGGCGACGGCGAAAGCCGCTGCGGCGTCACGGACTGCCCGAACCCCGGCATCCGCCGCCTGTTGTCCGCCCGCGGACCAGGTGCCTGGCGGGGTGGCTTTCAGGCGGCCTCTTCGATTTCCTCGCCGATCGCGGAACTCCTGCGTGGAGCCACGACACCGATATCGCCGAGCAATCGCTCTCGCAGCCCCTCCGGTGAAAAGTCCAGCGCCTCACACAAGTTGACGAACGAAAAGGGCCACTCGCGGTCATCGGCGGCAACCCACTTGTACGCCTCCATGTAGAAGCGCTGCTGGCGTCGCCGCTTCGCAAAGCGATACCGCTGCAGGTCCAGCAGGGCCTGTTCGAGAACGGCAAGCGCCAAGGCGCGCTCCGAAGTGATCGCCCGCGTGTGGTGCCAGATGTCCTGGAACTGCGTCGGCAGCGCCGCCTCCGGAATGAGCAGCTCGTCCGGCACGCTCGACCACATGTGTGGCACCCCGCCCCGCACCGCCCGACGGCTCACGGCTTGTGCGTTCATGGTATGGGCTCCTCGCTCCTCTCTGGTTCGATTCTCGCTTATCATAGACTTTCAAAGTCCACAATCCCTGAACACGATGGACGAATCGGCAAAGGAAAGATTCACACCGCACCGACTGAAAGCCGGCCAGGTTCGCGGCGCAGAGCTTGTGAAAAAATCTCGGCGGGAAGGGCGGAGCAATGCTCCCGACCGCTTCTGGTGTCCACCCGGCGGGCCATGGTAGGGACGCAGGTCGTCAAGCGGTTCATCCAACGAAGGGGGGCGTATGGATCAGGTCCTGAAAGGCGTTCGGGTCGTGGAAGTCGCGCAGTGGTGGTTCGTGCCGGCCGCCGGGGCAGTACTCGCAGACTGGGGTGCAGACGTCATCAAGATCGAGCACCCTGTGACTGGTGACCCGCAGCGAGGATTGGTCACCTCCGGCCTGATTCCCGCGACGGGCGGTGTCAACTTCATGATCGAGCAGCCCAACCGCGGCAAGCGCAGCCTCAGCGTCGACCTCGTGCACCCGCGGGGGCGCGATCTCCTCCGCCGCTTGGTGACGACGGCGGATGTCTTTCTGACCAATTTTCTTCCGGAGGCGCGGCGCCGCCTGCAGATCGAGCTGGAAGACATCCGCCGGATCAACCCGAAAATCATCTATGTTCGGGGACACGGACAGGGCGCGCGCGGCCCGGACAGTGAGAAGGGCGGCTACGACGCGGCCTCGTTCTGGTGTCGGGGCGGGATTTGCAGCGCATTGACGCCGCCCGGGGCACCGGCTCCCATCATGCAGCGCGCCGCGTTCGGCGATTCGACCGGGGGGCTCGCCCTGGCCGGGGGTATTGCCGCGGCCCTCTTCCGGCGCGAGCGCACCGGTGAGCCATCCGTCGTCGACCTGTCGCTCCTGGGCACCGCCATGTGGGTTCTGGCGCCGGACATCATTGCCACCAAGCTCATCGGTGGCGAGTTCCCGGCCTTCGGCCGGAGCGATGCCCCAAACCCCATCGTCAATAGCTATCGGACGAAAGACGGGCGGTGGCTGTTCCTCAACATGCTGCAGCCCGACCGCTTCTGGCCGGATCTGTGCCGCCGCCTGGGCCGACCGGATCTCATCGATGACCCGCGCTTCGCCGACGGCATGTCGCGCTTTCAAAACCGCATCGAATGCGTGCGCGAGCTCGACGCAATCTTCGCCCAACGCACGCTCGACGAGTGGCGCACCGCGCTCGCCGAAGCCGAGGGAGTGTGGGCACCCATGCAGACTGCCGCCGAGCTGCATGATGACCCGCAGGCCCTCGCCAACGGCTATCTCGCCGAAATCCAGCGGCCGGACGGCACGCGTTTCACGCTGATCGCCAACCCCGTCCAGTTCGATGAGACGCCGCCGGCGCTGCGCCCCGCACCTGAACACGGCCAGCACACCGAGGAAGTGCTGCTGGAGCTCGGCCTCTCATGGGAAGAGATTGGCGCCTGCAAAGAGGTCGGTGCGATCTGATCAGACGCCGTAGAAGCGCGCAGCGGTGCCGCCCAGGATCGCTGCTTTGGCGTCGTCCGCAAGGTCGCGCCGGTCGCGGATTGGCGCGACGGTGTCGGGGAAATCGCTGTCCCAGTGTGGGTAGTCGCTGGCGTACATGATGCATCCGGCATCGAGTTGCCCCGCCGCGTAGGCGAGCGTCTTCTCTTCCGGCTCACAACTGAAAAAGCACTGGCCGCGGGCGACGTATTCGGACGGCGGTCGCTTGCACCCGGGGACCTGGTGGCCCCGCTTCTCGAAGTGCTCGTCAAGCCGCTCGAGGAAGTACGGGACCCAGCCGACGCCAGATTCGAGAAACGCCACGCGCAGGCGCGGATGGCGTTCCAACACCCCGCCGAGCACGAGTGCCGTGAGCGCGATCATCTGGTCGAACGGGAAGCTGACCGCATGGACCTGCACGTAATTGTCGAAGCGGTCCGCCCCCGGCACCGGAATGTTCATCCCCGGCGCTCCATGCACCCCGATGGGCAACCCGCTCGATGCCACGGCGGCCCAGAACTCCTCGAGGCTGGGATGGTCGAGGTTACGGCCGTCGCGCAGCGCGGGCGGCACGGCCACGGCCACCAGCCCGAGTGCGGCGATTTCCTCGACCAGGCGGATCGAGCGTTGCGCATCCTGCAGCGGCACGATCCCGACCGCATGCAGCCGCCGGCTGGGGGCGTCCTGACAGAATCCGGCCGCCCACCGGTTCCAGCGCCGCGCGAAATCCTCCGCGAAGGCCGCGTCGTCGAATGCCGTCGCCCCCAGGCCGAGACTGGGGTAGCAGACCATCACATCGATGCCCTCGCGGTCGGCGTCCTCGACCACCCCGAGCGGATCGAAAGGGTTGTTCGCTTTCGGGGTGAGGCTCGTTCGTGCATCGACCCCACACCCGCGGCCGGTCGGGTTCGGGAAGCTCTTCCCTTCGATCACCACCCCCTCCCGCTGCAGGCCGGATGGCAGTGCGACCTTGTCCGGATACGCTTCCATCAGCGCGGAGATGAACCCGGCTGCTTCGAGCAGGTGCGCGTCGCCGTCGATGACTCTCATGCTCGTCCCCCCTCCGATACATTTCGGCTATCCATCATCCGGCCCCGCGTGCAGCACCTGACGTCCCGCACGCCTGCGCCGCCCCGGGGCGGGACTCGTCTCACCGGCTGGGGAGCGAGCGCGCCGAGACAGCGCAACCAACGGGCGGCCAGAACCGCTTTTCTCGTACCTGAAGCGAACCTTCTTTGGCAAGGGCGGGGTGCGGGGGTATTCACCGCCCGTTCTGCGCGAAGATTCCGCCTGCGAGAACCGCTTCCGCCTCGCGGATCACGTCGGCCACCACCTCCGCAGCGGGCTTGATCTCCCGAATGAGGCCCATGCACTGCCCGGCCGGCATGAAGTCGCGCGTCGCGTCGCCGTCGCTGTACAGCCCCGTGTAATCCATCACCCCCTGCTGCAGCGAGTGGGCGATCTGCATCGGAAATGGTTGAATCTGGTCGGCCTTCCGCTCCCATTCCTCGATGTACGCGTTGCGGATAGCCCGCGCCGGCTTGCCTGTGTAACAGCGCGTGCGAACGGTGTCCGTCTCGCTGCCCGCCAAGATGGCGTTGCGGTACGCGCGCGACGCCTGCGCCTCTTCCGTAGCGACGAAGCGCGTCCCGATCACGACCCCTTGCGCACCCAAAGCGAGCGCGGCCACAAAGCCGCGTCCGTCGGCGATGCCGCCCGCCGCCAGAACCGGAATCTTCACCGCATCGACCACCTGCGGAATGAGCGCCATGGTGCCGATCTCGCCCGTATGGCCACCCGCCTCGGTGCCCTGTGCGGCGACGATGTCGGCGCCTTCTTGCTCCGACTTCGTCGCGTGCCGGACCTTGCCGATCATTACGATCACCGTCATGCCGCGCTCGTGCATCTCCTCGATGAAGGCGCGCGGGATCGCCAACCCGGCCACGAAGATCTTCACGCCCTCTTCGAAGATGACCTGCATCTGCGGGCGAATCATGTCGGGAATCGGCGCCAAGAGATCGACCGCAAAGGGTTTGTCGGTGCGCTTGCGCGTCTCGTCAATCTCCCGCCGCAAGCCCTCGGCGTCGAGCGTCGCCCCCCCGATGACGCCGAGACCGCCGGCGTTCGACACCGCGGCCACCAGCCGGTGCAGGCAGACACCGCCCATGCCCGCGAGGACGATCGGGTACTGGATCCCTAGTCGGTCGCAAATCGGGGTGTGAAATCTGTTCGCGCGTTCGCGGACCCCTGACTCCATCGGCTCGCCTTCCATCGCAATCGTCCACCGGGCGCCGGCACCGCTTGACAGGTTTTGTATCCTATGGGAAACGGACGCGGCCGATAGTAAACGCATTCCGCGAAGCGTGTCAACAAGCCGGAGGACTGATGCAGGAGGCTCGCCAGCCCATTCTCGCCGGCGTGGGGCAGGTGGTGCACCGCCCGCGCGATCTCCGCGAGGTGGTCGAACCGCTCGATCTCATGGTGCAGGCAGCGCGCCGGGCGGCTGAGGACGCCGAAGCGCCGCGGCTCCTGGGGGCGCTCGACTCAATCACGGTGGTCAACATCATCTGCTGGTCGTACCCGGACCCGGCTGGCCAGCTCGCGGCGCGTCTCGGGGCGCAGCCGCGCGAACGAGTGTACACCACGATCGGGGGAAACTCGCCCCAGTGGCGGGTCAACGAGACCGCCGACCGCATCGCCCGCGGCGAGGTGCGGCTGGCGCTGATCGCGGGGGCCGAAGCGATGCAGGGGGTGCGCCTGGCGCACAAGGGCGGGCAGAGGCTGGGATGGAGCGAGGCCAGCACGCCGCCGGCAATGGTTGGCGATGTCCGCTGGGGGACCAACGCGGTCGAGCAACGCCACCGCGCTCAGATGCCGGCGTATATCTATCCGCTGTTCGAGAATGCGCTGCGGGCGCACCGCGGGTGGTCGATTCCGGAGCACCGCGCCCATCTCGCCGCCTTCTGCGCCCGCTTCGCCGCCGTCGCCCGCGACAACCCCTACGCGTGGTTCCGCGACGGCAAGACGGCCGACCAGATCGGCACCGTCGGTCCGGAGAACCGCATGATCGCGTTCCCGTATCCGAAGTTCATGAACGCCATCCTGGACGTCGACCAGGCTGCTGCCCTCTTGCTCACCGACGTCGAGACGGCCCGCCAGCTCGGCGTTCCCGAACGCAAGTGGGTGTACATCCGCGGCAGTGCCGATGCCGTCGACCATTGGTTCGTCAGCGAGCGCGTCAACTTTTACAGCTCGCCGGCCATTCGCACGGCGGGCGCGCGCGCCTTGGCACAGGCGGGCCTCGCCATCGGCGACATCGACTACTTCGACCTCTACAGTTGCTTCCCGTGCGCGCCGCAGATCGCCGCCGACATGCTCGGCATTCCGCGCGGCGATCCGCGCCCGCTCACGGTTACCGGCGGGCTGCCTTATCACGGCGGGCCCGGCAACAATTACAGCAGCCACGCCATCGCCGCGATGGCGGAACGCCTGCGGGCGAAGCCCGGCGCGCGCGGATTGGTCAGCGGCGTCGGCTGGTATATGACGAAGCACGCCATCGGCGTGTATTCGAGCGATCCGCCGCCGCACCCGTGGCGGCGCGAAGATCCCAAGAGTTACCAGCCGCTCATCGATGCTGAGCCCTTCCCGCCGCTAACCGAGCACGCCGCCGGCCGCGGAACGGTCGAAACCTACACCGTGACGCACGACCGCGATGGCGCCCCCGGCGTGCCGCTCGCGCGCGAGCGCCAGGGCCGCGAGCTGGGCATCATCGTGGCGCGCCTGGCCGACGGTCGCCGGTGCTGGGCTAACGTGACCGATCCCGGCGTTCTCGAACAGATGGAGCAGCGCGAGTTCATCGGCCAGATCGGCCAGTTGCGGTATCACGAGCCGACCCAGGTCAACCTGTTCGAACCGTAGGCGCGCTTTACGAGGTCGACCGCCTGCGGTAAAAGGTGGCCGGAGAACGCACGCCGCTGCGGCCCGGGGCATTTCGAGGAAGATGGCGTCATGACCACAACATCTGGCCCCTCGATACAGATTCCGAACATGCTGCTGGTCGAGGACAATCCGGACGACGTACTCATCACCCGCCGCGCTTTCGAGCGGGCGCACATCGGCAATCAGTTGACCGTCGTCGGGGATGGCGAGCACGCGCTGGACCTTCTCTACAAAGATGCGATGGAAGGGCGGGAGCGTTTCGGCCTTATCCTGCTCGATCTCGGCCTGCCCAAGTTGGATGGGCGGGTGGTGCTGCGGCGCATCTGGGATGACCGGCGTTTGCGCCGCATTCCCGTGATCGTCCTCACCGGGTCGGATGAAGAAGACGACATGGTGAAGAGCTACAAGTCAGGCGCCGTGGCGTTCTTGCGCAAGCCCGTCCAGGTCGATCAATTGCTGCGTGCCGTCGGCGATCTGCACGGCTACCGGTTGCTGATCGCCCGGGTGCCGGACTGAGGGCCCCCGCCGGGGAGCCCGGGCATCATCGCGGCGCGCCGCCGCGCACCGCTTCGATCTCGTCGATCCGCTTCGGAATCGCCGCCGAAAGGACTTCGTGGCCGTCAGGGATCACGAGGACGTCGTCCTCGATGCGAACCCCGATCCCCCACCACTCGGGACCGAGGTCTTCGATGTGCTCGGTGAGGTACACGCCCGGCTCGACGGTCAGCACCATCCCCGCTTCGAGCGCGCGGGACTCGCCCCCCACCTTGTAGTCGCCCATATCGTGCACATCGAGGCCGAGCCAGTGGCCGATGCGGTGCATGAAGTATGGCTTGAACAGCTCCTTCTCGCGGATTTCGTCCACCGAGCCCGTGAGCAGCCGGAGGGCCAGCAGCCCTTCGATCAAGATCGCGAGCGCGCGCTGGTACAGCTCGTCGTAGCGGACGCCGGGCCGAATCTGTTCGATCACCGCCAGCTGGGCGCAAAGCACGAGCTCGTAGATGTCCTGCTGCCGCGCCGAGAAGCGGCGCCCCACCGGGAACGTACGGGTGATGTCGCTGCAGTAGCCCGCGTACTCCGCTCCGGCGTCGATGAGCACCAGATCGCCGTCGTTCATGACGCGATCGTTGGTCGTATAGTGGAGCACGGTGGCATTCGACCCTGAAGCGACGATCGTCGGATACGCGGGCCCGGCCGCGCCGGCGCGGCGGAAGGTGTAGTCGATCAGCGCCTCGATCTCGAACTCCGTGCACCCCGGGCGCACCGCCGCCATCGCCGCGTGGTGGGCGTCGGCCGTGATGGCCACCGCCCGCCGGATGTGTGCAATCTCCTCGGGTTCCTTCCGCAAGCGCATCTCGTGCAGAATTTCGCCCGGGTCCACAATCGCCGTCGGGCCGGTGCCGGTGCGCGGCCGGCTGGCGCGTGCCTGTCGAATCCACCGCAGCACACGTTGGGTCCAGTGCTCGTCCCGGTCGAGGGCGTAGTACACGCGCTCGCGCTCGGCGAGGTATTCAGGAATCTTTTCGTCCAACTTGTCGACCGGATACGCCATGGCGGCTCCGAACGTTCCGATTGCCCCCTCCACGCCGGCCCGGCGCCCGGTCCACGTCTCGCGTTCCGCATCGCGCGGGCGCACGAATAGCACGTATTCCTCTTTCGGATGTCCGGGCAGCAGCAGGCATACCGCTCCCGCCTCGGGAAAGCCGGTCAGGTAGTACAGGTCGTTGTGCTGGCGAAAGCGGTACTCGACGTCGTTCGAGCGCACCGCTTCGAGCGCGGCGGGGAAGATGGCCGCCGCACCGTCGCCGATGGCATCGAGGAAACGGCGGCGCCGCCGCTCGTAGACCTCGGCCGGCAGCGTCATGCCTTCACGCGCTGGGGGCCTCCGGCCGGCGCTGGATGAACGTGCGGAAGAGATCCACGGGCAGCGGAACAACCAGCGTGTGGTTCCGCTCCGTGCCCACCTGGGCAAGCGTCTGCAACAACCGCAACTGGATGGCGATGTCCTCCGTTTCCATCACCGCCGCGGCCTCCCCGAGCCGCGCCGCCGCCTGGTACTCGCCCTCCGCACTGATGACCTTCGCGCGCCGCAGCCGCTCCGCCTCGGCCTGGCGCGCCATGGCGCGCTGCATCTCGGTCGGGAGGTCGATGTGCTTGATCTCGACCAGCATGACCTTGATGCCCCATGGCGCGGTGTTGGTGTCGATGATCTCCTGTAATCGCTCGTTGAGCTTCTCGCGCTCGGCGAGCAGTTCGTCGAGCTGTGCCTGGCCGCAGACGCTGCGCAGCGTGGTCTGCGCCAGCTGCGAGGTCGCGTAGAGGAAGTTCTGCACCTCGACCACGGCGAGCGAGGGATCGATGACGCGGAAGTAGAGCACGGCGCTGACTTTCACCGACACGTTGTCGCGCGTGATGACGTCCTGCGACGGAACGTCCAGCGTGATCGTGCGCAGGTCCATGCGGTACATTTGCTCGATGAATGGAATGACGTAGATGACGCCCGGCCCCCGCGCCGCCACCAGACGGCCGAGGCGGAGGATCACGCCCCGCTCGTATTCGCGGATGATCTTCACGCCACTGACGAGGAGCAAGGCGCCGAGAATGACGACGGTTCCCGCAAACCCGAGCATGGCTCAACCTATACCAGACCGCGCCGACGAGCCGCAATGAACCCCGGGCAGCACCGGGACGCCGAGATGTTGTGACGGCCGGAGCGGCGTTGAAGCAACGGGTGTGGGGCGCTAGCTTCGAGCGCGCGATGCGCGCGCGCCCGCAATATTCACGCGCCAACTGGATCGTCGGCGCGGCGCTCGGCACGGCGCGAATCGATCCCAGCCCGGTGGTGCCGCAGGCCCCCCCGGGCGCTGAGCGGGCGCAGGTGCGGTTCGATCGCTTCTCCGCTCACCGCGAGCGCAGCGACGCCGGCGAGCGTCTCAGCGTATCCCTGCGCTTGCGCACCGGCCCGGGTGAACGACTCTCATGCTTCGTCTTTGTCGTGGCCCGCAACGACCACGTCACACCGCGCGTGTGGTCGATCTGGCCGCCGCAGCCGCCCGGCCCGGTGATCACGGTCGGCGGCCACTTCCACGGAGCCAACCCTGCGGCCGGCCATCCGCTGATTCTGAGTGACGCGTGGCAGCGCCTCACCGCCACCGTGCCCTACCCGCCGGGTGGGAGTGCATTCGACACGGTGGTCGTCTACGTCCTCACCGCGGAAGGACGGATCCTCCTCGCGCGGCCCTTCTCGGTGTGACCGCGGCCGACGCTCACACCCGCGTCGAGCCGAGCAGATTTCCGCCGAGGCGAGGATGGCCGATGCGCCTGTCGCCGATCACGTTGGTGACCGACGCCTTCCCCGATGCGAGGGCCCGCTCCAGCGCCGGCACCAGTTCATCGGGGTGCGCAACATACTCCGCGTGACACCCGAGCACGGCAAACATCTGCTCGTAGCGGATTCCCTCCAGCATGTTGAACGGATCCGTCTTCCCCTTGAGCAGCGGCATCTCTTCGAAGCTCGGTCCCCATGAGCTGTTGTTCCAGAGCACCGTGTGAATCGGCAGGCCGCAGCGCAGGGCCGTTTCGATGTCCCAGCCGCCGATGCCCAATCCCCCGTCGCCCATGAGCACCACCACTTGCTTCCCGGGACGGGCCAACTGTGCGCCGATCGCCATGCCGATGCCGTGGCCCACTGGCGCCAGCGGACCGGCGTCCACCACCTGGCCGGGGAAGCGAGCGACGAACCACTGGGTCATCCAGCCCGACATGGTGAACGAATCGATGACGATCGTGGCATCGCGGTCGATGACCCGGCACAGGTCGCGCGCGAGGCGATCCGGGTGCACCGGCACCTGGGTGTGAACCGCGCGCTCGCGTGCATCGAGCGCCCGCTCGTAGTTCGCGCGCGCCTCCGCCACCTCGCGCAGCCAGGCCGACTCGCGGCGCATGGGAAAGTCGAGCCGCAAGTGTTTCGCGGTCTCGATGAGCTGGCGGAGCACCAGTTTCGGATCGCCGACCAGCGCCACCCTTGCCGGCACGTGCCAGCCGATGCGAGTCGGCACGGCGTCGATCTGAATGTACACCGCGTCCTCGTTCCACGTCGGGGCCTCGCCGAAGTGTTCGCCGCTCCAGAACTTGAAGCCGACCGCCAGGACGACATCGGCACGCCCGCTGAACGGTTTTTTCCACGCTCCGCGCACCGCCAGCGGATGGTCTTCCGGCACCGCCCCCTGCCCGGCACGCCGGGTATAGACGGGAATGCCGGCCAACTCGGCAAATTCGCGCAGCTCGGCGGCGGCCCCGGACCAGAACACGCCATCGCCGGCAGCAATCAACGGCCGCTCGGCGCGCACGAGGAGATCCAGCGCGCGCTCGATCGCCGCCGGATCAGCCTGACCGCGCATCGCCTCGATCGGGTACACGCAGGCGCCGCGGCGCAGCCGTGCCGGATCGTCCTGGTGGTAGAGCACGTTCGTGGGAATCTCCACCAGGGCCGGCCCCTGCGGAGGCGCGAGCGCCTCGCGGAACGCCTGACGCAGATCGACCTCGATCGAGGACCAGTCCAGCACGCGCCGCACGGACTTCGAAAACGACCGGCAGATCTCCGACCCGTAGGCCTCTTGAAACGAGCCGAGGTGATCCTCGGTGGTCGGATGCTGGCCGGCGATGCAGACGACCGCGCTGCCCGCCAGGCCGGCGACGCACAGGCCCGTCACGGCGTTGGTCAGGCCGCAGCCCGCCGTCACGCAGCACACCCCGACCCGCGCTGAGGACCGCGCATATCCGTCCGCCGCATAGGCACAGGCCTGCTCGTGGCGCATGTGGATCATCTTGATGCCGTGTTCTCGCAGCGCGCCCAGAATGGGAAAGATGTGGCCGCCGTTGACGGTGAACAGGTACGCGACGTTCTGAGCCTGGAGCACTCGGCCGACCAGGGTGCCGCCGTCGACCAGCGCCGGCCGGTCTCCGATGCGGCCACCGAACAGTGATTTTCCCCAATCCATTTCCGGTGGCATGCGTGCGCCGTCCTTTTCTTAGGCTGCTGCGCCAGCCTGCCCGTGCATAATGCGGCTGTGCAAAAAAGGAAAGCGCGCCCCGGGAAAACGCCGTTCGTGTCCCCCAAAATCTTCGCTTCCCCACCCCAGGGGGCACACGGTAGGATACGGCGCTCATGCAGTCGGCGGTTGCGGCGCAGAACAGGATGGACGAGGCGACGGAGTCGTACGCGGAACATCGGCGGCGACTGGTTGCCGCAGGTTTTCCGACCTCCGTGCTCGTGGTCTTCGCGCTCACGCTCCTGTACCAACTGGCGGCCCTGGTGACGCATCCCGACGAGTTTCGCGCCGAGATCGTCCCGAACGCCGTGCAGCTCGGCATTCTGGTCGCAGCGTTGGGCGTGGCCCGCGCGGCGGCGCGCCGCCACGCCGAGCTCATCGCGTTGATCGGTGACCTGGCCTTCACCGCCGTTCTGGCCGGGCGGGTCTTGCTTCCGACCACAACGGTTTCGGGCACGGCGTTGTTCCTCTCACTGAAAATGGTGGGCACCGCGCTCCTCTTCTCCTGGCGGATCGAGTGGCAGTATGTGTCGATCGGGGCGAGCCTGGGCCTCTACTGGGGCTGCATGTGGCTGAGCGGGCGTCCGGTCAGTGCGATGCACCAGTTGCTCGGCCCACTGATCGCGGCTGCTCTGTCCGCTGTGGGGGCGACACGTGCCGAGCGGATCCGGCACACATCGTTCCTGCGGCGGGTCAAGCTCGCCCAGTCGGAAGCGCGCTTGCGCTCGATGCTGGAGACGGAACAGGGCTTGGTCGCGATGGCCCGTGAAATCTCCGAACTGACCGACCTGCACACCGCGCTCGAACGCATCAACCGCCAGACCGCAGAGGCAACCAAGTGCGACTTCTCGACCGCGTACTTGTTGGACGACCATCATCGCGAGTTGGCGGCGACGGCGACCTATACGAACCGCGAGGAGGATCGTGCCGAGGCACTGACCATCAGGGCACCGATCGACACGCCCTTGGCGCAAGAGGTCTTGCTCGGCCGCACCGTGGTCATCAACGACCCCGCGCACCAGCCGTGGCTCGATCCGGGGATGCTGGCACGGTATCAGGTCCAGAGCCTCGCGTTGGCGCCGATCATCGCCAAAGGCCGCGCCCTCGGCGTGCTGACCGCCGGACGCATGACGAGCGCCGCTCCGCTCGGCGAACGAGAAGTGGCGTTGCTGAACGGCCTTGCCGCCCAGGCAGCGGTGGCAATCGAAAACGCGCGCCTGTTCGACCGCCTGGCCGCTTCCGAGGGGCGCTACCGCGACCTGTTCGAACGCGCCAACGATCTGATTTTCGTCGTCGACGAGGAGGGCGCCTTTCACTTCGCCAACCAGGCGGCGCTGGACTTCGTGCAGGCTCAAGCCGCCGACGTGTCCCGGCTCGCGTGGCCCGACCTCCTGTCGAGGGACAGCGTCCGGCAGATCGCGCGGCGCGTGGCCATCTCACGGCGCCGCGATCTGGATTCCAGCCGGCCGTTCGAGGTGGAGGCGCGCCGGGCGGACGGCATCAGAGCCACCCTCGAGGTCCGGGCACGGCTCATCAGTCAGCCCGGCCAGCCGCGGCTCTTCCACTGCATCGCGCGCGACGTCACCGAGCGAAAGCACCAGGAACTCGAAACTCAACAACTGTTGCACCGGCTGCGCGAGTCGAGCCGACTGCAAGCCGAGTTCGTCGCCAACATGTCCCACGAGCTGCGCACACCGTTGAACGTCATCATCGGTTACACGGACTTGCTGATGGACGACCCGGCGTTTTCGGACAATCGGGAAGCGCGGACCTTCCTGCGCCGCATCAGCGCAGCGGGGCGCGCGCTGCACCGCTTGGTGGAGAGCGTGCTCGAGTACGCGCGGCTCGATCGGGGGCGGACCGTCTTGATTCCGACCCGGTTCACGGCCGACCAGCTCCTGCTCGAACTGCGCGCGCTGTGCAACGAC
>JBBITY010000017.1:15628-19050 GCA_037440565.1 Desulfurellales bacterium | reverse complement strand
TCCAGCGCCGGGGATTCGCGGTGACGACGAATCTGCTCGAAAGCGGCCAGTGCCTGTGCGGGGAAGCCATTCCGGGAGTGTGGGCATGAGCGAGGAGCGGGAACTCCTCCCGGGCCGCGCACGGAGCGGCGTTGTCCCTCGGCTGTTGATCGCGCTCGTGGCGTGGGGCATTGCCGTGGGCGCTCTCGCTGCACTCCTCTGGCCGCCGACCACTTGGTGGGCCGGGTCCATCACGGCGCCGGAAGTGCGTGCCGGCCCCCGCCGCGTTCGCCCGCCAGTCGTTGCCGGGCGGTTCTATCCCGCTGATCCCGGCGAGCTTTTCGACCTGGTCGCGCGCTTGATGGCCGCGTCGCCGGGGGTGGGGATCCGCGGGGCGCGCGCCGTTCTCGTTCCGCACGCCGGCTACGACTTCAGCGCGCCCGTCGCGGCGGCCGCCTTTCGCGAACTGGGGCGGAACTTTCGCCGGGTATTCATCCTGGCGGCCAACCACAACAGCGCCGCAAACTTTGTTGGCGTCTCGCTGCCCGACGAAACACACCACGGAATTCCGGGCGCGGAGGTCCCGCTCTCAGCCGTCTTGGACCACGTGCGCGATCCCTCCCTCTTCGTGCACGAGCCGGCGGCACACACGATGCACATGATCGAGGTGGAGCTGCCCTTCCTCCACCACCTGCGCGGCCGGCCCAACCCGCCGGATTACGCGATTGTCCCCATGATCCTCGGCCGCATGGATCGCGCGGCCACTGATCGGCTGGCCGCGTGGCTCGACACCTACGCCGATCCCACGACAGTCTTCGTCTTCAGCGTCGACTTGTCGCATTACTATCCGGACGAGACCGCGCGCCGTTTGGATCGATACACCATCGACGCGCTCATGGGACGCGACCGCGCGGCGCTCGCCAGCGCTCGGACCGACGGCAATCAGGTGCTCGACACGATGCTCGCGCTAGCGCAGCGGCGCGGCTGGCAGCCGACCTTCCTCATGTCGCGCAACTCCGGCGATGCCAGCGGTGATAAGAGCCGAGTCGTGGGGTATGCTGCCATCGTCTTTCATGAGGCGTTTTCGCTCACCGAAGCGGAGCAGCGCGAGCTGCTCGCGTTCGCGCGCTCGCGTGTAGAGGAACAGGTGCGGCGCGGGCGGGCGGCGGAACCCGATCCGGAGTGGGTCGAGCGCCACCCGATCTTCCGCATTCCGCGCGGGGTGTTCGTCACGCTGGAGAAGGACGGGCGCCTGCGCGGCTGCGTCGGCGATCTCATGCCCGACAAGCCTTTGTACCTTGGCGTTCACGACGCCGCGATCAGCGCCGCCGTGAAGGACCGCCGTTTTCCACCCGTCTCGGAGGAGGAGTTGAACGACCTGTCCATTCGCATTTCCATTCTGGACTACCCGTCGCGCGTGTATGCCAGCCAGCCCGAGGATTACCTCCGGATTCTCGACCCGGGCCGCGACGGCGTGATTCTGGTCCGCGACGGCCGGCGTTCGACGTATCTTCCGGACGTCTGGCGCGACATCCCGGACCCGGAGGCATTCTTGGCCAGCCTGGCGCGCAAGCAGGGGGCGCCTGCTGATGCGTGGCGTGCTCCCTCCGCGGTGCTCTACCGATATGGTGCGTACGCGTTCGGCGAGGGATCGCTTGTTGACACGGGCGCCTGAGGCGTAAAGAAGCTTCAGCGTACCCCCAATGAACAGCCGGAGTGCGACGGAAGACTGGTGGGCGGTGTGGATTGGCCTTGCGCTTTTCGCCCTGTCGCTACCCGTGATTGCCGGCCTCGACCTCCTCGGCTGGGCCGTCGCCACCCATGTCTGGCTCGACCTCTCGGCAGCGATGGCGCCGGTTTCCAAGACCTACGCCGGACTACCGGGTCCCGCGAGCCTCGCGCTCACCTTCGTCTTTCTCCTCGCGCTGATGAGTGCCGGCGCCCGAGCGCTCGGGTTGAACGTGCGGCGCTTCGCTGTCGGTTTCGGTGTGGTCTTTTGGGTCAGCTATGCGTCCTGGCTCGTCGGCAACTTCGCCTATATCGCCGCGACTCCGCGTTGGTGTGGGTGTACGGCATCCACCAGAAGCCACGCGAAACCGTCGCGGCGGGTGAAATGTGGCGGCGGTTTCCCAAGTTTGTCCTCGGATATCTGGCCACTTTTGCCATCCTGCTCGGGCTCGCGCTGTGGGCCCCCGAGCGACTGGGCGCCCTCAAGCTGGCGACGGCCGAAAGCAACGTCTTTCGCGTCCTTTTCTTCGTCATGACGTTCTTTTCCATCGGGCTCGTGTCGAACGTTCGCCAGCTCTGGCAAGAGGGCATCGGGCGGCTCGCGGCCGTCTACGCCGTCAGCCTGTTCGGCTTCATCATCTGGATCGGTCTCGCGATCTCGTGGATCTTCTTCCACGGCGTGCGACCGCCGATCGAAGGAGGGATGTAGCATGGCGTCGCGCGAGCCGCCGCCGCGCATCGGAGACGAACTTGCCAAGATTCCGTACGAGCCGCTGCTGCCGATCGAGAAAAAGTTGATCGCGTGGAGTCTCGTTCTGGGCGCCCTGCTCATGGCCGTCCTGCTCTGGGTCAGCACCACGCTCTTCGCCGTGTCGGGCTGAGGCCGGGCTTGCGGTGGCCGATCGTGAGGTTCGCAGGACTGGCGGAAATACGTGGATTCCAGTAGGAATCGCCGTGTTCATGAGCAGGGGCTTGCGCGAAGATGACGAGAACGGGCAAAGGCCTGGGCAGGGCTGGGGCATGGGCAAGGGCTGGGGCTGAGGGATCGGGAGCGCGCCCACACATCCACACACCGAGGGGGGTAACATGGACGCGACCACACCACGGGTGACAACCGAAGAGGAATCCCGCCGCGTTGCGGAGGAGGCCCGCGAGACGGAATGGACCGGCAAGGGCTTCTTGCGCGATCTCTTCCTCGGCAAGTTCGAGTTGGGCTTGGTCCACCCCTTCCCGCTCGCGATCGAGGAGCGGCCGGAGTTCACGAGGTTCTACAACGACCTGCGTGACTTTCTGCGCGCGAAGGTGGACTCGGTCGCCATCGATCGGACCGGTGAGTACCCCGAGCAGGTGGTAGACGGACTGCGCAAGCTCGGCGCCTTCGGCATGAAGATTCCGAAAGACTATGGCGGCCTCGGCTTCACCGTCTCCGAATACACCAAGGTCATGGAGATGGTCGGCAGCTACGACGGAAACATCTCCGCGCTGCTCTCCGCTCATCAGTCGATCGGCCTTCCCCAACCCCTCAAGCTGTTCGGCACTCCCGAGCAGAAGAAGAAGTATCTGCCGCGTTGTGCCGCTGGGGCCATCAGCGCCTTCGCCCTCACGGAGCCCCATGTCGGATCGGATCCAGCCAGCCTCTCCACCACGGCGGAGCGCGACGGCGATTTCTTCATCCTGAATGGCGAGAAGCTGTGGTGCACGAACGGGACCATCGC
>JBBITY010000017.1:5173-15599 GCA_037440565.1 Desulfurellales bacterium | reverse complement strand
TCATGGCGCGCGATCCGAAGACGAAGAAGATCAGCGCCTTCATCGTCGAGACCGCGTGGCCGGGCATCAAGGTCGAGTACCGTTGCCACTTCATGGGGCTCAAGGCGCTGGCCAACGGTGTCGTCAGCTTCCGCAACGTGCGCGTCCCGCGCGAGAATCTGATCGGCGAGGAAGGCAAGGGGCTGAAGATCGCGCTCGTCACCCTGAACACCGGCCGCCTCACCCTGCCCGCCGTCTGTGCCGGCATCGCCAAGCAGTGCCTGGAGATCTGCCGCCGCTGGTCGACGGAGCGCATCCAGTGGGGCGTGCCGATCTGGAAACACGAGGCGGTGGCGCATCGCATCGCCGAGATCGCGGCCACCACGTTTGCCATGGATTCGGTTTCCAAGCTCGCCAGCCAGATGGCCGATCGCGGCGGCTACGACATTCGCCTCGAAGCCGCGGCGGCTAAGGAATGGAACACCGTGAACGCCTGGAGAGTCGCCGACGCCACGCTGCAACTGCGCGGTGGCCGCGGCTACGAGACCGAAACCTCGTTGGCCGGCCGCGGCGAGGCGCCCATTCCGGTGGAGCGAGTGATGCGCGACTGCCGCATCAACCTCATCTTTGAAGGGTCGAGCGAGATCATGCACCTGTTCATGGCGCGCGAGGCCGTCGACAAGCACCTCGAAGTCGCCGGTGGGCTGATCGATCCAAAGGCCCCTCTCAGCGCCAAGCTCCGCATGCTGCCGAAGATCGTGCGCTACTACGCCAAATGGTATCCGCCGCTATGGTGGCGCGGCCTGAGCGCTCTTCGGCGCTACGGCGACTGGGGAACCCTCGCCCCGCACCTCCGCTTCATCGAGCGCAGTTGCCGCAAGCTGGCACGCGAGAGCTTTCACGGCATGGTGGTCTATCAGGCCAAGCTGGAGCGCAAGCAGGGCTTCCTCTTCCGCTGTGTGGACGTGGTGATGGAGTTGTTTGCCATGAGCGCCGCCGTCTCGCACGCGCGCGCGCTGCGCGACCACGGCCGACCGGATGCGGACGGGGCCATCGTCATGGCCGACCTCTTTTGCCGCGGCGCGCGCCGGCGAGTCCGCCAGCATTTCCGGGCCTTGTGGCGGAACGACGATGCCCGCTTGACCGCTGTCGCCGCCGACGTGGTCAACGGCCGGCACGCCTGGCTTGAGCAAGGCCGCATGGACCTCGGCTTCACCCAGGCGTCGTTCAAGACCCACTTCATCAGCGAGCATCAGGCACACGAGGCGCCACCACCGCAGGTCGCCGCGGCGTCGTGACGAGGAAGTCGCGCGCGAGGTGCCGGGGCTCGACAACCGACACCTGACACCCGGCCCTCGAGACCCGACGGCGTTGTGTGAAGCCATGAACCGAAGCTTCCCTGCCATGAGCCGCCGCGAACTGGAGCAGCAGGCCGACCGCCTGCGGGCGCAGTACGCCGCGTTCCAAGCGCAGCGCTTGGCGCTCGACATGTCGCGCGGCAAGCCGTGCCCGGAGCAGCTCGATTTGTCCGCTGGCTTGCTCGATTGTGTCGGGCGCGATGACTACCGCGCCGCCGACGGCACCGATTGCCGCAACTACGGCGTCCTCGAAGGCCTGCCGGAGGCGCGCCGGCTTTTCGCCGAGTACCTCGAAGTCGATCCGAGCGAGATCCTGGTGGGCGGCAATTCGAGCCTGGCCCTCATGCACGACGCGCTGGTGCAGGCGTTGCTACGCGGCGTACCGGGCGGCGAGCGGCCGTGGCGCGACCTGCCGGCGGTGAAATTTCTCTGCCCGAGTCCCGGGTATGACCGCCATTTCGCCATCTGCCAGCACCTCGGCATTCAGATGCTGACCGTCGACATGTGTGCAGAGGGCCCCGACATGGAGCAGGTTGAGGTGCTCGCGGCATCGGATCCGACGATCAAGGGCATCTGGTGCGTCCCCAAGTACAGCAATCCCACCGGGGTGACGTACTCCGACAGCGTCGTCGAGCGGTTGGCGCGCATGCCGGCCGCGGCCCCGGACTTCCGCATCTTCTGGGATAACGCCTATGCCGTGCACCACCTGAGCGACCCGCCCGACCGCGTGAAGAACCTCCTGGCGGCGGCCAAGCAGGCCGGCCATCCAGACCGCGTGCTGCTCTTTGGCTCCACGTCGAAGGTGAGCTTTCCCGGCGCCGGCGTCGCCATGGTCGCGGGCAGCGCGAACAACATCCGCTACCTCACGCAGGGGCTATCGGTCCAGACCATCGGCCCCGACAAGCTCAATCAGCTCCGCCACGTTCGTTTCTTCCGCGACATGGCCGGCATCGAAGCGCAGATGCGCAAGCACGCGCGGATCATCAAGCCGAAGTTCGACATGGTGAACGAGGTTTTCGACCGGGAGCTGGCTGGCAAGCAGATCGCCGAATGGAGCCGGCCTCGCGGCGGCTACTTCATCAGCGTCGACACCCTCGACGGCTGCGCCGCCCGCACCGTGGCCTTGGCCGCAGCGGTAGGCGTGACACTCACCCCGGCCGGTGCCACGTTTCCGTACGGCAAAGACCTGCGCGACCGCAACATCCGCTTGGCGCCGACCTCGCCCTCGCGCGAGGAGGTCCGGCTGGCGATCGAGCGGGTGGCCGTGTGCATCCAGCTCGCCGCGATCGAGAAGTTGAGAAGCTAATTGAACGCAAAGAGCACAGAGATCACCGAGACAAGCACAGAGATTGATTGTTCAAGCTGGCCCGGAATTGAACCGCGTCAGAACGAGGTGCGACTGGCCAGGATCTCGGCGCGTAACTTTCTTACCGCTTCTTCTGTGTCCCCGGTGTCTCGGTGGTGAAAGTCTTTTTCTGAAGGAGAAGGCTGCATGGGCTTGCTGGATGGAAAAGTCGCGATCGTGACTGGAGCCGGCCGCGGGATCGGCCGCGAGGAAGCGCTGGCGCTGGCCGCCGAAGGCGCGCGGGTGATCGTGAACGACGTGGGCGTGTCGGTGCACGGCCAGGGCGCGGATCAGTCGCCGGCAGCGGGCGTGGTCGCGGATATCAAAGCAGCCGGCGGCGAGGCCCTGACGAACTACGAAGACATCGCCGATTGGGATGGCGCCCGGCGCACGATCGAGCAGGCGTACGACGCGTACGGCCGACTCGACATCCTGGTCAACAACGCCGGCGTCCTGCGCGACCGGATGTGTTTCAACATGTCCGAAGAGGAGTTCGACCTCGTCATGCGCGTCCACTGCAAGGGGCATTTCGCCACCATTCGCCACGCCTGCGCCCGCTGGCGCGAGATCTCCAAGCAATCCGGCGGCACCGTGTCGGCCCGCATCATCAACACGGCGTCGGAAGCGGGCCTCCTGGGATCGGCCGGCAACAGCAACTACGCGATGGCCAAGGCGGCGATCGCCGCCCTCACGGTCAGCATCGCCATGGAGATGGGCCGCTATGGGGTCACGTGCAACTTCATCGCACCGCGGGCCCGCACGCGGATGACCGACACGATGGCGAACCGTGACATGTTCGCCAAGCCGGAGATCGGCTTCGACGCCTTCGATCCGGCCTGGCCGGCGCAGCTCGTCACGTTTCTCGCCAGCGACGCCGCGGCCGACATCAACGGACAGGGCTTCGTCGTGTACGGCGGCGAGGTGCTGCTCATGAAGGGCTGGCACGTCGCCGGCCAGATCAGCAAGCCCGGCGCGGCCATCACGGTGCAGGACCTCATCGCCCGCAAGGACGAGCTGTTCGGCCCCCACCCGCGCCAGCCGTGAAGGTGGAGCGCCCGCGCTCGAAGGACCCTCTCTCCCGCACCACCGCTCTCAGCCGTTTTTCAACCCCCGCAGCGCCTCGTCGATCGCGGCGCGGAGCGCCGCCGCCTCGGCGCTTTCCTGCTGCGCGGGGACCGCTCGCAGAAAGTCGACGTACTCCGGCGGCAGGCCGTGCTCCTCCGCCCCCGCGATCACCAGGCGCATGTAACGCGTCGACGGCCGCAGGGTCGGATCACGGTGGTCGGAGGTGAGCGTGAAGGCCGTGCGGGGAGCCGTGCCGTCGTCCAGCGGAAACACGTCAACTTCGACCCCCCGATAGTTGCCGAGGAGGACGCCTTCCGTCAGCTCGATCTGCTCGAGGTCGGCCGCACGCACCTCGTACAGAACGCCCAGCACCTCCGCCGCCGCATCCGGAACGATATTCGCGTACGCTTCGTTGACGGGCAGCAGCGCCGGCTTATCGAACACCAGCCGCCAGCCGGGCGCCCGCCCCGGTTGCGCACGCAGATACTCGACGCCCCGCCGCCCGCGCAGCGTCGCGCTCTGCATGTTCGAGCCGTAGGCGAAGTACCAGGCTGTGTCCACTGACGCCCGATACCGGAAGTCGCGCGCCGGGATCAAGTGCGTGGGTGTGTGCCCTTCGTGTGTCTCCCGCTTCGAAAATTCGATCGGACCCTCACCTTGTGGTGAAAGCTGCCTTCGCGTTGCCCACTTGCCAAAGTTGTTGGACGGGAGGGGAGATGGTAGATATTGCACCATGAAGACCACCATGGATGCTGCCGGACGGCTGGTCATTCCGCGAGAGATTCGGCGCGAGGCGGGTCTCAAGCCGGGCACGCCGCTCGAGGTGTGCTGGCGGGACGGGCGCATCGAGATCGAACCCACCCCGCTGCCCGTGAGACTGATTCGCAAGGGCCGCCTCCTGGTGGCGGTGCCGCAGGGCAAGGTCGGTCCGTTGCGCGCGGAGGCGGTGGAGCAGACCCGCCGGACTCTCCGCCGCGAGCGGGGCGCCGCCGACTAAACGGGGATGGCGGGGTTCGTACCGGACACGAGCTGGCATGGTAGCGGCGTGTGTGCGTGGCACGAGCATCACGCACTCGCCGCGGCCGAGCTGAACCGGCGACTCGCTGCCCGAGGACCCATGCTGCTTCCCGCCCCCGCGCTCGTCGAGGCGTACGCCGTGCTGACGCGGCTGCCCCCGCCACATCGCCTTTCAGTGCCCGATGCGCTGGCCCTGTTGGAGGCGAACTTCATCCGTGCGGGAGGTCCGAATCTGCTCGCGCCTTTGATCAGATGCCCGTGAACAGCAGATCGAGGGCGGAGGTCAGCTCGTCTCGGCGACTGCGAAGGCTGCCGACCGGTTCGCCGATGGCTGTCACGGGGAGTGCCGCCAGCTCCTGAAACAGAATGGCGTACTGTTTTCCGCCAACGGCAACGACCGGGTTGAGCCGACTGATTGGCTTGCCGCCCAGGCGCTTCACCGGCGTAAGCGGCGCGACGACACGGGTGGCGAGATCCCGCAAGAGGTCGGCCTGGACGTCGAGGAGAAGCGGATAGCGTTTGCTGCGCGTGTGTCGCAAGAGATCGAACTGCGCCATCAAAATTTCCGCCACCGATCGCTGAACACCCCGTCGCGCGCCACCTTGGCGTTGTACGACGCGATGGCCTCGGCGTTTTCCTTCAGCCAGGCTTCCCCCCGCTTGCGTCGCACCGCGGCGAGAAGCGCCGCCTCGAATACCTCCGAGAGGTTCAGTCCCTGGGCTCTGGCTTCACTGACGACGTCGGCTCGGATCGACAGGTTTGTGGCGACTTTGCGCGCAGCTTTCATGTCACTTCCCCGTTAGTTCTCAATGCGCATACACTATGCGCAGAAGTATTGGAAGGCAAGCGCCAGCCGGTCCCTGAAGAACGCGTACCCAATTTCAGCTCTCGGGCAGATAGGCTTCGAGCTGCGCGAGGAGTTGCGCGAAGAAGTGGGCGCTCCAGGCCCGGAGCCCATCCTGCTCGGCGGCGGGAACGAAGCGCGCCACGTCGGCGCGCGCCTGTCGCCAGTCGATTTCATCGATGCGAGCGCGCATCGCCTCGATGTACCAGGCTTGCGTGACTTTGATGCGCCGGCCGGCCCGCGGGCCGACCTGGCGCAGGGCGTTGGCCAGCAGCCGGTAGTTGAGGCCCGTTCGGCGCCCGACGTACCAGACGAAGTCGTACCAGTCGCGGCCCTTCGCGCCAGGCTGGCGAGCACGTAGGCCTGCATCACTTCCTGGATCGCGTTCTCTTGCTCGACGCGCGGAACCCTCTCCATCCGCTCACCAGATCACTGTGAGCCGCTCCGGCGTGGCGATGTGTGTGTCGGAACTGATGAGCGGGACACCGAGGGCGACCGCCGTTCCCGCGATCAGGCGGTCGAACGGGTCGCGGAGCGTGAGGAGCGAGCGGGCCCCCGACACGTGCGCTCGTTCGAGCGGCAAGAGCAATAGCGACGCGGTCTCTTCAATGAGACTGCACCACCGCTCGAATGGAACGGTGAGGCTGATGCGCCCGCGTTCTTCGAGCTGAGCGACCTCGAACAGACACACGCGTTTCAAAGAGGGTGGCTCGTCGGCCCAGGTTCCGTGCAAACTCGGCCCGCATCCGCCGAACAGCGGCCCGCAACTGCTCCACGCTGCAGTTCAGTCGAACCGTGCCGCGCAGCTCCGCGAAGGCGTCGCGCGAGCGCCGCCGAGTCGCTTCGCGCCCCGGTTCGGGCGCCACCTGCGCGATGGCACGCCCCCGCCGCGTCAGCACGACCGGCTGTCCCGTCCGCCGCACCTCCTTCGCCAGCCGTCCGAGATCCCGCCGCGCTTCTACTGGGGAGACGCGCTTCTGCAGATGTACATGTAAACGTTACACTCTGGCGCTCCTCCGCGCAACGCACACGCCCCGCGCTGTGTCGCGGCGCGCTGCTGCCTGGCGACCTGGGAAATACCCTCACGCGACTCAGGCTTTTCCCTAGGAATGGCAACGCGAGAGGGAATCGGATAACGATTGAGCATGACATCGGATGCAACGCCGCAATCGGTCTCGGCACCGAGCCGCAAGCCGCCGTGGCTGAAGGTGCGGATGCCGGGGTCGCCCGCGTACTTCGAGACGCGGCATCTTTTGCAGCGCCTCCGGCTCAACACGGTGTGCCAGGAGGCGGCGTGCCCGAACATCGGCGAGTGCTGGTCGCACCGGCACGCGACGGTGATGATCCTCGGCAGCGTGTGTACCCGGGCCTGCGCGTTCTGCAACGTCGCCACCGGCCGGCCCGATCGCGTCGACCCCGACGAACCGGATCACCTCGCCGAGGCCGTGGCCGCGCTCGGCCTCCGGCACGTGGTCATTACCTCGGTCGACCGCGACGACCTGCCCGACGGCGGCGCCTCGCAGTTCGTGCGCTGCATCGAACGGGTGCGGGCCGCCGCACCACAGGTCACGATCGAGGTGTTGACGCCTGATTTCTTGCACAAGGCAGGGGCCATTGAAGCGGTGGCGGCCGCGCGGCCGGACGTGTACAACCACAACGTCGAGACCGTACCGCGCCTCTACCGCACGGTGCGCAAGGGGGCGCGCTACGACCAGTCGCTGTATCTCCTACGGCGCGTCAAGCAGCTCGACCCGAGCCTGTTCACCAAGTCCGGTCTCATGCTCGGCCTCGGCGAGGAACCAGGAGAGGTCTTGCAGGTGCTCGATGACCTGCGTGCGGCTGCGGTCGACTTCGTGACCATCGGGCAGTATCTGCGGCCGTCACCGCGACACCATCCCGTGGTGCGCTACATCGCGCCCGCGGAATTCGCCGACTACGCGCGCATCGCCCGCGACAAGGGTTTTCTCCTGGTCTCGTCGTCACCGCTCACACGCTCGTCGTATCACGCCGACCGCGACTTCGCGGCCCTGCGCGCCGCGCGGGAGGCGGAGCGAGAGAGCCCGGAAAGGCATTGCATGAAACCACAGATGCACCTCTCGCGAGCTGGCGCCCGCAACCCAAAGGCAGAGGCACCCCCTTCGGCATACCCGCAAAGGCAGGCATAAGATACGACGTCGATCTGCACGCCTCTCTTGCACGCGGGCTTCGCCCTGCACCCGAAGAAAGGCAGGGTGTTACGCTGCTAGGCTGTTAGCGGTTACGGGCAACGCCACCCCTGCGGGGCGGAGCAACTGGGCGTCGCAACCCTCACCTCAATCCTCTCCCGCGGGTGATGCGGGAGAGGCCCATTAGTGGTCAGATGTGCAGGGCGCGCCCGTAGGCGTCGAGGACGGCCTCGTGCATCACCTCGGACAACGTCGGGTGCGGGAAGATGGTGTGGATCAGCTCCGCCTCGGTCGCCTCCGCGTTTTTTGCCACCGTGTAGCCCTGAATCAGCTCGGTGACATCGGCACCGATCATGTGCGCGCCGAGTAGCTCGCCGGTCTCGGCATTGAAGACGGTCTTGATCATCCCGTCCGTCTCGCCGAGGGCGATGGCCTTGCCGTTGGCCTGATAGGGGAAGCGGCCGACGCGCACCTCGTACCCAGCTTCTTTCGCCTTCGCCTCGCTCAAGCCGACGCTGGCCACTTGCGGGATCGAATACGTGCAGGCCGGAATGCGGGTGACGTCGACCGGGCGCACGCCCTCCACACCGGCGATCTTCTCCACGCAAACGATGCCCTCGTGGCTCGCCTTGTGCGCCAGCCACGGCGGGCCGACGACGTCGCCGACGGCGTACACACCCGGCTCGCCCGTGGCGAGCCACTCATCGACGCGGATGTGCCCTTCCTCGACGACGACCCCGGTGTTTTCGAGGCCAATGTCCTCGACGTTGCCCGTGATCCCGACTGCGAGGATGACACAATCGACCGTCACAGGCGAAGTGCGGCCCCCGCCCAGATCGATCACCGCCGTCACCGCGTCGCCCGCCTTCGCCACCGACTGCACCGTGGCCTCGGTGTGGATCTTCATCCCCTGGCGCTCGAAAATCTTGCGCGCCGCCGCCGAGAGTTCTTCGTCCTCAAGTGGCAGAACGCGCGGCAGCACCTCCACCACCGTGACCTCCGCACCCATGTGCCGGTAAAAGCTCGCGAACTCGATGCCGATCGCACCCGAGCCAATCACCAGCACCGAGCGCGGCATGCGCTCGGGAACCATGGCGTGCTTGTACGTCCACACCCGCTTTCCATCCGGCTCGATGCCGGGCAGCGCGCGCGCCCGCGCGCCCGTCGCCAAGATGATCTGCGGTGCGCTGAGGGCCGCGACGCCCGCGCCGTCCTTGGTCACGCGCACTCGGTGCGGTCCGTCGAGCCGCGCATGGCCGTCGAAGACCTCCACCTTGTTCTTTTTCATCAGGTAGCCGACACCCTTCGACAGCCGCTGCGCCACGTCCCGCGAGCGCGCAACCACCTTCGCGATGTCGAACTGGATGTTCTCGGCGCGCAGTCCGAAACGGTCGAGATGGTGGAGGAGATGATGAATCTCGGCCACGCGCAGGAGCGCCTTGGTGGGAATGCAGCCCCAGTTCAGGCAGATACCGCCGAGATGCTCGCGCTCGACCAGCGCAGTCTTCATGCCGAGCTGCCGCGCGCGAATCGCCGCGACGTACCCGCCCGGCCCACCGCCGATGATGATCAGGTCGTACGAAGTGTCAGACATGGTCTTCGATCCAACGCTGGCGGGAGCGCCGCTCCCGCCCTCAAGAGAACCTCCACAGGCTTCGCCCCTTTCTTTACGAGGGGCGGAGCATCGCTCCGCCCCTGCCGCTGAAAGCTGTCCCTGTCTACCCTAAGACATTGCGCCATCGGCCTTCAACTGCGGGCAAGCTGAGCGAGCGGCTTGACCCTGGCACCATTCCGCGTATGTTAGGAGCGGTGGCGGCGAGCTTCGGATCAGCATTAGGCCTACTAACGAAAGAATGCAGAGGAGCTAGGGGGTGTCGAGCATCGCTTCGTTTCTATTGTCGTCGATCGGCCGCAAGGTCCTGATGGCCCTGACCGGGCTGCTGCTGATCGGCTTCCTGGTTATCCATCTCACCGGCAATCTCCTCATCTTCAAGGGTGCGGAGACTTTCAACCATTACAGCCACACCCTGATCTCGAACCCACTCGTCTACCTTGCCGAAGCGATCCTGCTGATCCTGTTCGTCGCACATTTCCTCTCGGGCATCACCATCACGCTGCAGAACCGCGCCGCGCGGCCGGAGCCGTACGTGCGCAAGGAGTGGGCGCGGGGCAGCAGTCACAAGAGCCTCGCCTCCACGACCATGATCTGGTCGGGCATCGTGGTCCTCGCCTTCGTTCCGCTCCACCTGTGGGAGTTCAAGTTCGGCCCCCACTACGCGTCGGCAGAGCCGGGGGTGCGTGACCTCTCGCGGCTGGTCATCGAGGAATTTCAACGCCCGGCGTGGGTCGCCTGGTACGTCCTGGCCATGGTGGTGATCGGCTTTCACCTGTGGCACGCCTTCGGCAGCGCGTTCGAAACGCTCGGCATGCGCTACCGCACGCCGCTGCGCCGCTTCGGACAGGCGCTCGCGGTCATCCTCGCAGGCGGTTTTCTGCTGATTCCGATCGTCATCTATCTCACGGGGGGCAAGCTGTGATCCTCGACGGCAGAGTTCCGGGCGGTCCCATCGAGACCAAGTGGGATCGGCACAAGGCTTCACTCAATCTGGTCAGCCCGGCCAACCGGCGCAAGCACACAGTGATCGTCGTCGGC
>JBBITY010000017.1:0-5147 GCA_037440565.1 Desulfurellales bacterium | reverse complement strand
GCGGCCGCGACGCTCGGGGAGCTGGGTTACAACGTCCTCACCTTCACCATCCTCGACAGCCCGCGCCGCGCGCACAGCATCGCCGCGCAAGGCGGGATCAACGCAGCGAAGAACTACAAGAACGACGGCGATTCGATTTACCGCCTTTTCTACGACACCATCAAGGGCGGCGACTACCGGGCGCGCGAAGCGAACGTGTACCGCCTGGCGCAGCTCAGCCTGAACATCATCGATCATTGCGTGGCGCAGGGCGTGCCCTTCGCGCGCGAGTACGGCGGGCTGCTGTCGAATCGCTCCTTTGGCGGCGCCCAGGTGTCGCGCACCTTCTACGCGCGGGGGCAAACGGGCCAGCAGCTCCTGCTCGGCGCTTACGGCTCGCTGATGCGCCAGGTGCAGAGCGGTCAGGTACAGATCTTTCCGCGCCGCGAGATGCTCGACCTCGTGCTCGTCGACGGCCGCGCGCGCGGCATCATCGCCCGCAATCTCGTCAACGGGGTCCTCGAACGCTACGCGGCGGACGCGGTGGTGCTCTGTACCGGCGGCTACGGCAACGTCTACTTCCTCTCCACCAACGCCGGAAACAGCAACGTCACGGCGGCGTGGCGATGCACCAAGCGCGGCGCGTACATGGCCAATCCGTGTTTCGTGCAAATCCACCCCACGTGCATTCCCGAGAGCGGCGAATACCAGGCCAAGCTCACGCTCATGAGCGAGAGCCTGCGCAACGACGGGCGGGTGTGGGTGCCGCTGCGCGCCGGCGATACGCGCGCACCCAAGGACATCCCGGAGTCCGAACGCGACTACTTTCTCGAGCGGCGCTACCCGGCGTATGGCAATCTCGTGCCGCGCGACGTGGCCTCGCGCGCCGCCAAGGCGGTGTGCGACGAGGGGCGCGGCGTCGGCCCGACTGGCCGCGCCGTCTATCTGGATTTCAGCGACGCTATCGCGCGCCTCGGCCGCAGCGTCATCGAGGAGCGCTACGGGAACCTCTTCGAGATGTACGAGCGGATCACAGCAGAGGACCCGTATCAGAACGCGATGCGCATCTACCCGGCGGTCCACTACGTCATGGGCGGCCTGTGGGTCGACTACAACCTGATGAGCAACGTCCCGGGCCTGCACGTTCTCGGCGAGGCGAACTTCTCCGACCACGGTGCCAACCGACTCGGCGCCAGCGCGCTCATGCAAGGGCTCGCCGACGGGTACTTCATCATCCCGTACACGCTGGCGCACTACCTGGCCGGCACGCCCTTGCAGCCCGTCTCGACGGATCACGACAGCTTCGAGCGAATCAAGAAACTGCTGGCGATCAAGGGCACCAAGACCGTGCTCGACTTTCATCGCCGGCTCGGCAGGGTCATGTGGGACCAGGTCGGCATGGCGCGCAACGAGGCCGGCTTGCAAGACGCGTTGCGCCGCGCGCGCGCGCTGCGCGATGAGTACTGGGCGGACGCGCGGGTGGTCGGCAAGGACGACGACCTCAACAAGTGCCTCGAATTCGGCTTGCGCGTCGCCGACTATCTCGAGTTCGCGGAGATGCTGATCATCGACGCCCTGCACCGGCGCGAGTCCTGCGGGTGCCACCTGCGCGAAGAGAGCCAGACCGAGGAGGGCGAACCGAAACGCGACGACGCGAACTACGCCTATGTGGCGGCCTGGGAGTTCAAGGGCGTGGGCGTGCAGCCGGAGCTGCACAAGGAGCCGCTGACCTTCGAATTCGCCGAGGTCAAGCAGCGCAGCTACAAGTGACGAGGACCGATGATGAGGACGATGACACTGAAGCTCCGGGTGTGGCGCCAGCCGGACGCGAAGTCTCCCGGCCGGCTGGTCGACTATACAGCGCGCGACGTCTCCCCCGACATGTCGTTCTTGGAGATGCTCGATGTCCTGAACGACGAGCTGATCCTGAAAGGCGAGGATCCGATCGCTTTCGACTACGACTGTCGGGAGGGGATTTGCGGATCCTGCGCGCTGGTCATCAACGGCATCCCGCACGGCCCGCAGGCCGCCACGACGTCCTGTCAACTCTTCATGCGCCAGTTTCGGGACGGCGACACGGTGACCATCGAGCCGTTCCGGGCCAAGGCCTTCCCGGTCATCAAGGACCTCGTCACCGACCGGGGGGCCTTCGACCGGATCGTCGCCGCAGGCGGGTACGTTTCGGTCGACGCCGGCAGTGCGCCGGAGGCCAACCAGATTCCGATTCCCAAGGACATCGCCGAGCGCGCCATGGACGCCGCGGCGTGCATTGGCTGCGGCGCCTGTGTGGCCGCGTGCAAGAACGCCTCGGCCGTGCTGTTCGTCGGCGCCAAGGTCACCCAGCTCGCCTTGCTGCCGCAAGGACACGCGGAGCGCGAGCGCCGTGTGCTGGCCATGGTCGAGCAGATGGAGAAGGAAGGCTTCGGCGCCTGCTCGAACGAAGGGGAGTGCCAGGCCGTGTGTCCGAAGCAGATTTCCGTCGCCCACATCTCGCGGCTCAACCGCGAGTACCTGCGTGCCAAGCTGAAGAGCTGGTGGGGCTAATTACGGGGTTCGGGGGTTAGGGGTCCCCGGCCAACCCTGGGACTTTCACACCCTGGAGATGTGGGATGAAGGTGGGATGAAGGTTCTGGTCTCCGGCTCCAGCGGCCTCATCGGATCGGCGCTGCTCCCGTTTCTCACCGCCCGGGACCACACGGTCCATCGCCTGGTCCGTTCTGCGCGACCTTCGCAGGTCGATGTCGCGTGGGATCCAAGCGCGGCGCGGATCGACGCGACCCGGCTCAGCGGCATCGACGCGGCCGTGCATCTGGCCGGCGAGAGCATCGCCGGGGGGCGCTGGACCGCGCAGCGGAAGGCGCGCATTCGCGACAGCCGCGTCGAGGGGACGCGCCTGCTCGCAGAGGCCCTCGGCCAGTCGCCGCAGCCGCCGAAGGTGCTCGTCTGCGCCTCGGCCGTTGGCTTTTACGGCGATCGCGGCAGCGAGCAGGTCGACGAGGAGAGTGCATCGGGCGAGGGGTTTCTCGCCGAGGTGTGTCGGGAATGGGAGGCAGCCGCCGCCCCGGCGGCTGCCCGCGGCATCCGCGTGGTGCACCTGCGCATCGGCGTGGTGCTGAGCGCGGCCGGCGGCGCGCTGGCGACGATGCTCACGCCGTTTCGCCTCGGCCTGGGCGGCGTCGTCGGCAGCGGCGACCAGTACATGAGCTGGATCGCCCTCGACGATGTCGTCGGTGCGATTTATCACGCGCTGATCACGCAGGCGCTCTCCGGGCCCGTCAACGCGGTGGCGCCCACTCCGGTGACCAACCGCGAGTTCACCAAGACGCTGGGCCGCGTCCTGTCGCGCCCGACTCTCCTTCCCATTCCCGCCTTCGCCGCCCGCCTCGCCTTCGGGGAAATGGCGGACGAGCTGCTCCTTTCGAGCACCCGCGTCGCCCCGACAAAGCTGCAGGCGACCGGCTACCGCTTCCGCTTTCCCGAGTTGGAGGGGGCACTGCGACACCTGCTGGGGAAGTAACCGGCGACGGAGATCATGCGCGTCACCCATTAGGTAAATCAGTCTCGCGCCAGGAGGCAACGCCGCGAGGAAGGGAACCAAGACGTGCTGGACCGGAATCGTCTGGCGAACCTCGCCTTGTCGCCTTCGGATGCTCTGCTGAGGATCGCGGCTTCGCTGAGGCGCCCAGAAAATCCCTGCGGGCGGAGCAATGCTCCGCCCCGAGCGCTTCGCCTCTCGCGCTTCGCCGCTGCGCTCAGCAAGCTACGGCCCACAGGGGGTTCATGCCCAGAGGCCGTGCGACCGCGGGGACTGACTCACGGGTATGACGACCGAGCATCCCTTGGATTGCGGGCGCCAGCCCGCACTGATGTTCGGAAAAAAAGAAACGGGGAAAGAGCTGTGCCCTTTCCCCGCTTCTGCGAATCACGCGAAGGCGTCGCGCCGCGGGCCGCTCACGGGCAGGTGACGCCCGTCCAGGCACTGCAGTCGATCGAGAGCCCGTCGACAGCGTTGACCATCAAGCAGAACCGGCACTTCGCCCGGTTCGCGATGCAATCGATCAATGCACTGACCGACAGGCTGTTGCACACGCCTTCGCCAAACTCGTCGTTTGGGGTCTTGTGGCAGAACTCATTAACCGTACCCCCGAGCTTGTTTTTCGCCTCGGAGATTTTGGATTTCGGATCCGCCTGAACGGAGAGGGCGATGGCGCCGTTCGTCACACACTCCTCGAGGTCGCTGGCCGAGTCAGCCCCAAGGGAAAACGGTTCCTTGCCGACTTCGAGAGCTGCCTTCTTGCATCTCACCCAGGCCTTGCTCAGGGCGCGCGAGTACCCCGCAAGGCGAGTCATCATCTGACGCTGACACATACACTCAGCCTCGTAGGGATCGCACACGTACAAGCCATCATCGACCGGGTTGCCGAAGAGGTCGTGCACGAGGTCGACCGCGGCCTGGTACGACTGCGCACTCGCCGTTGCCCCGCTCGTGTACCCGAAATTGGGAGGTACGGACAAGCTGTCGCAGTATTCGCTCGCGTCGTTCAACAGCTTGGACTGCTTCGCTTCCACCTTGTTGTCCGGGTCATCCAGAACGCACGCCTCGGCGGTCGAGCCGAGGACCCCCGTGACGTGATCCTTCACGCACGCCGAGTTCGCCTTCTCCTGCGTGGCCTGCACCTTGATTCCGTCCTTGTTGACCTTGTTGATGCACTTCTGCTGTGCCTTCGTCTGGACTTGAGCCGACGCGGCGCCGGCCCCGAAGAGGAGCAGCAGGCCGACACAGATCATCCCTTTGAGTACTCTCATCATTTGAACCTCCTTTTAGGCTTTTGCCGGGTTCCCCCTTCGGAGGTCATTACCACAGCTTTGCAATTCGCCAAAGCTCTTTTTGTACTTCTCCCCTCGCCGGGCCGCGGGGGCGCTAATCGAATTGAAACAAAGGGCCCCCACCGTGCGAAGGCCGGTGCCCGCGCCGCGACGCAGACGCCAGCGACGGTGTTCGCCGGAACGAACCCGTACGAGGCCGTCGGTGCCGTCGGGCGAGCAGCGCGCGCCGGTACGGCTGCTCTTTCGGCACTGCAGCCGCGCGTTGTGGCCGGCCTGTGCCGCCGAAACCTATTCCGGCCGAGTGCGGCCTGGAAAGAGGAGGCCGAGGGGAAAACCAGGCC
>JBBITY010000016.1:596-19097 GCA_037440565.1 Desulfurellales bacterium | reverse complement strand
GGCGCCGGCCATCCTGGATCGGTCGGAAGCCGATGCCACGCGCCTGTGCGAGATGGCCATTCGCAACTACGATCCGTGCATCTCCTGTGCGACACACTTCCTGCGCCTCGAGATCGAACGGCGATGATCCGGATCATCGGCATCGGCAGCCCGTTCGGTGACGACGCCGCCGGCCTGGAAGCGGCGCGGCGACTCGCCGCAGCGCCACCGCCGGGCACGGAAATCATCGCCGCCGACCGCCCGGGCAGCGACTTGATCGATCTCTTGGACGGGGCCGAGGCGGCGATCCTGATCGACGCTGTCCGGTCCGGATCGGCACCGGGCACATTGCACGATCTTGACCTCCGCGACCTGCCGGCTTCCGGCGGGCGGCTCGCGTCGTCGCACGACCTCGGCGTCGCGGACGCCGTCCGGTTGGCAGCCACGCTCGGCAAAGCACCGCAGCGCGGCCGGCTGCTGGGCATCGAGATTCCACCCGATTCAGCGCGCGAGCCAGATCGAATCAGTGCGCAGACATCCCGCGCGATCGAGGACGCGGTGCAGAGGGCGCGTTCGTGGGCGACGCGGTGGGGGCACGGAGCGAAAATCGACACCCTCTGAGGGAACCTCCCAAGAGAGGATGGAGGTGAGGTGATGAGACCGGCGCCGCGCTGGCTCTAAAATGAGCGGGCAGCGACTCGCCGAGCCGTGTCGCCACTTGCGCCAACTGCCGATCCGAAGTCCACAGGCGGACCTGCGTCAGGACTGCCGACGCCAGGAGGTGGACATCAATCGAGCCCAGGCCACTTCCCATCAAACGATGGGTCTCGATGAACGCGTCCGCCTCATCGTCGTGCACCGCGCGCGCCTGCGGCAGCGCCCGCAAGAGGGACGAGACCGGGCTCCGGTTCTCGATCTGGCCACACGCCGGACGGCGTTGTCGCGTAAGGACTTTTCCGCCCATGCTGAGCCCGTCGAAGCATGAGCGTGCCCTTTTTCAACGCGCCGCTAGCTAGGGCGAGTGGAATACGCGGTGGAAATTATGAACCAGAGTACTCCGCCTGAGGCACCAGAGGAACCCGAGACACGCCAAGACCCACAGCGGGCTCGCCGTCGCCTCCTTCAAGCGGTAGGGCCGCTGGCTTTTACGTGTCTCCGTCGGAACCCTCACCTGAATCCCCGCGGGCGATGCGGAGAGGGGTCTTCCGCCCAGGCACTGGATTTTCTTCGATCTTCGCGTGGCCCGGCGGACCATGGCGGCTCGATCCGAAAACCAGAACGTCCCGAACAACATGCCGCGCGCCCTCCCGTACATGTCGGGATTGTCCATAGAGAAGCGCTGGACGTGGCAGCAACCGACATGCCTCATAATGTGGCGGCCGACCGCGCCGATAGAGGCCAGCGATCAGCTCAGACCACCATTGCAAATCGATCGCAATCTGGCGCGCGTGCGGGTGAAGTTGAGGCCGTTGCGGAGATTCGCCTTCCTTGCCGCAATCCGCCCCCCCCTCGAACCCTTCCTCACTCGACCTTCGGGCCGATCCACACCGTCTGCACGTTGACGAACTCGCGGAGGCCAAGCTCCGACAGCTCGCGGCCGTAACCGGATCGCTTGATGCCGCCGAACGGCAGGCGCGGGTCCGAAGCGACCATCCCATTGATAAAGACCATGCCCGTCTCGATATCGCGGGCCATCGCCTTCGCCCGCGCCAGGTCCCGGGTCCACAGGCTGCAGCCGAGGCCAAACTGCGAATCATTCGCCACGCGGATCGCCTCATCCGCGTCCCGCACCCTGATGAGCACGGCCACCGGTCCGAACACCTCCTCGCAAACCAAGGGCGCATCCGGCCGCACCTCGGTAACGACGGTGGGGAGGAAGAAATAGCCGCGACCCGGCCGGCGCTCGCCGCCGCTCAGCAGCTTCGCGCCCATATCGAGCGACCGGCGCAACTGCGCTTCGAGCGCGTCGCGCAGGTCGGCGCGCGCCATCGGGCCGATATGCGTGGAGCGGTCGGTGGGATCGCCCACGCGTAGGGCGCGGACGGCCCCGACGAACCGCTCCCGAAAAGCCTCGAACACCGATTCGACGACCAGGAACCGCTTGGCCGCGATGCAGCTCTGCCCGGCGTTCTGAAAGCGCGCCCGCACGCCTGTCTCGACCGCCGCATCCAGGTCCGCGTCGCCGAGGACGATAAACGGGTCCGAGCCGCCGAGTTCCAGGACCGCCTTCTTGACGGCGCGGCCCGCCGCGGCGCCCACCGCGGCCCCCGCACGGTCGCTGCCTGTTAACGTGACCGCGGCGATGCGCGGATCGGCGACGAGCTCCGACGCCTCGGTCCCCGCCAGCAGCAGCACCTGCAGCACGCCTGCGGGAAACCCGCTTGCCCGGAAGACCTCGTCGATCGCCAGCGCACACTGCGGCACGTTCGGCGCGTGCTTGAGCAGCACGGTATTGCCGGCCATCACTGCCGGCGCCGCGAAGCGGAACACCTGCCAGAAGGGAAAGTTCCACGGCATGATCGCCAGCACCGGCCCCAGCGGCGTGAACTGGGCATAGCTTTCGCTCGCATTGGACGGGCGCCGCTCGTCGGCCAGGAATGCGGCGGCGTTTTCGGCATAATAGTCGCACGCCCACGCGCACTTCTCGACCTCGGCCTCCGCCTCGCCAATCGGCTTGCCCATTTCCGCCGTGATCAAACCCGCCAGGTGCGAGCGCTCTTGGCGCAGGTAGGCGGCGGCGTTGGCCGTCAGCCGCCCGCGCTCGGCGAGCGGCGTCTTTCTCCAGCGGCGCTGCGCGTCGGACGCGCCTTGCAAGGCCGCCTCCAACTGCTCGGCCGTGCACGTTGGAAAGGTCGCGAGCACCTCCTCCGTGGCCGGATTGATCGAGTGAAGCACCGATGGCGTGGTCATGCGCATCTACTACCACGATAGGAGTGTGGCAGAGAACCGGCCACGCGCCCCCTCGATATACCGCTGCGCGGCTCCTCGGGGAGAACGGGCCGCAACGTACAGGAGCGGTCACAAGGATCGACGCTGCAACCAAGGGCGATGACGAGGATCCCGCTGCAGCCAAAAGGCTGGTCACGAGGATCGCCCCCAACAACGCGCTCGCAGAGCGCCTTCCACCATGTGCGCCGCCGCCCCTACCAGTAGCCGTGGTCGACGAAGCTGACGTACCCTCCCTGGCCGATGACGACGTGATCGAGGACGCGCACGCCGACGAGATTGCCGACCTCACGCAGCCGCTGGGTGAGCTCGATGTCCTCGGGGCTGGGAGTCGGGTCCCCGCTCGGGTGATTGTGGACGAAAACCACCGCCGCCGCCGACTCGCGGATGACCGGCAGGTAGACCTCGCGCGGGTGCACGATACTGCTGGTCAGCGACCCCTGCGAGATGCAGACGTCCTTGATCTTCCGGTGCTTGTTGTCGAGCAGCACGGCGTAGAATTGCTCGTGGCGCTCGCCGGCCAGGCGTTCGCGGAAGTGGGCGTAGATGTCGTAGCTCCCGCGCAACGGCGTGCCGGGCACGAACTCCTCCTGCCCGAAGCGCTTCGCGATCTCCAGCGCCGCCAGGATCTGCGCCGCCTTGGCCGGCCCGATGCCCTTGATGCGGCAGAGGTCGGCCACTCCCGCGCTCGCCAGCCGGCGCAAGCTGTTGCCGCACCAATCCATGACTGCGCGCGCCTGCTCGACGGCACTTTCGCCCTCCATGCCGGTGCGCAACAGGATCGCCAGCAGCTCCACGGCCGACAGCACCGCCGCGCCGTGATCGAGCAGCTTCTCCCGCGGCCGATCGGCGCGCGGCCAGTGTTTGATGGCTGGCGTGGACACAGGCGTCCTATTACCTGATTGCTAGATTGCTTGTCTAGCAAAAAAGAAAGCGTTCAACTCACGCGAAGCAGCACGCCGTGGAGGTACTCGCCTTCCGGGTGGCCGAGAGCGACCGGGTGGTCGGCCCCGGGACCGAGGTGCTGCAGGAGCTGCACGGAGCGCTGCGCGTCGACGGCCGCGGCGAGCACGATCTTGCGAAAGAACTGCGCATCGACGTGCTGCGAGCAGGTGAACGTCAGGACGAATGCGCCCGGCGCGGCGCGCCGAAAGCTCCACAGGTTGAGGTCCTTGTAGGCCCGCGCCGCGCGCGGGACATCCTTGCGCTGCTTGGCCAGCGCCGGGGGATCGAGCACGATGAGATCGAACACCCGACCCGTCTCCCGCAAGTAGCGCTCCACGTCGCCGTGCACGAACTCCGCCGCCGCGTCCGGCAACGCATTGAGCACCCAGTTCTGCTGCGCGACCTCCAGCGCGCGAGCCGAGCTGTCGACCACCACGACCTTGACCGCTCCGCCGGCGCCGCCATGCACAGCAAAGCCGCCCGTGTACGCGAACGCGTCGAGCACACGCCGTCCGCCCGCGAGATCGCGCAGGAGACGTCGATTCGGGCGCTGATCGCAGAAGTGGCCGGTCTTCTGCCCGGACCCCGGCGTGACGGCAAATCGCAGCCCGTTTTCGCACACAACCACCTCGCCCGGCGGCCGCCCGTGCAGCATGCCCGAGGAGGTAGCGAGCCCTTCGGCCTCGCGCACCGATCCGTCGCTGCGCTCGATGATCGCCCGGGGCGCCACGCTCGCGATCAGCGCTTCGACAACCCACGCCTTCAGTCGCTCTGCCCCTGCGGTGAGGCACTGCAGCACGAGCACGTCCTCGTAGCGATCGACGACAAATCCGGGCAAGCCGTCGCCCTCGCCATTGATCAGGCGGTAGGCCGTCGTGCCGGGACCGATGACGGCGCGGCGCAGCGCGATCGCCGCGTCGACTCGCTTGGCGATGAAAGCCGGGTCGATGGGTTCGTCCCCCAGCGCCAGCATGCGGATCGCAATGGCGCAGCCGGGGTTGATGTAGCCGGACCCGAGCAGCTCGCCGTTCGCCGCCCGCACCTGCACGACGGTGCCCGGTTCTATCGATGCGTCCAGATCGCGGATGGCGCCGGAAAAAATCCACGGGTGCCCGAAGCGGACCGGCCGGTCCTTGCCGGACCTGAGATGGATGTCCATCTTCAGATTCGCCGCCGAGGCCGTCGCGGGCGCCGCCCGCAACCGAACCAATCCGGGGAAAATCGCGGCGAACCCCTCACCCTCACCCTCTCCCACGGATCATGTGCGAGCGCGGGGTCACCGGGCGGAGAGGCGCCGCACGTTCCATGCGTCTTTCGGTGGCCTCTTGGGCCATGGGGACTCCGAGCTTGTAAAGAATTCCCACGGGGGTGGAGCGATGCTCCACCCCTCGAGAATGGTGCCGGCACAACACCGCACCACTCTTGAGGGCGGGAGCACTGCTCCCGCCCCTCCGTCGATGTTAGGGCCCGTCCCTGCCGGGATTTTTTCGCAGCTCCCCGTGGCGAACAATCTGGAACTACCTCCGTCGGTATGTCCCGCTGCGGCCGCCGCGTTTTTCGAGCAGGCGCACGTCGGTGATCGTCATGCTGCGGTCCACCGCCTTGCACATGTCGTAGACGGTCAGCGCCGCCGCTGCGACAGCGGTGAGCGCTTCCATCTCGACCCCGGTTTTTCCGGTCACCTTCACCGTCGCCTCGACGTCGAGGCGCCCGCCGGGTCGCGGCGTGAAGTCGACGCCCACCACTTCGATGGGCAGCGGGTGGCAGAGTGGAATGATCTCCGCGGTCCGCTTGGCCGCCATGATGCCGGCGACGCGCGCGACGGCGAGCACCTCGCCTTTGGCGATCTTGCCGGCGCGAATGAGGCGCAGTGTGGCTGGCTGCATGTGGATCGTCGCCCCCGCCACCGCCAGCCGCTCGGTCACCGGCTTGGCGCCCACATCGACCATGTGCGCCCGCCCGCGCGCGTCGACGTGCGAGAGCCGCGCCACCCCTGCCTTGCGATGCTGGTTGCTGGCCATTATGCTCCCTCGCCCATGTCCCACCACACACTCGTCATTCTCGGCTCCGGACCTGCCGGCCTCACCGCGGCCCTCTATGCAGCCCGCGCCAATCTCGCGCCGCTGGTTATCGAAGGCATGCAACCGGGCGGGCAGCTTACCATAACCACCGAGGTGGAAAACTATCCCGGCTTCCCCGCCGGCGTGATGGGGCCGGAGATGATGGAGCTGTTTCGCAAGCAGGCAGAACGCTTCGGCGCGCAGTGCGTTTACGGCGAGGCGACCAAGGTCGACCTCGGCCGGCGCCCCTTCCGCATCGAGGCCGGCGCCGACACCTATGAAGCCGATGCGCTCATCATCGCCACCGGCGCCTCGGCGAAGCTGCTGGGTCTGGAGTCGGAGCGGCGGCTGATGGGATACGGGGTGTCGGCGTGCGCGACCTGCGACGGCTTCTTCTTCAAGGACAAGGAGCTGCTCGTCGTCGGCGGCGGCGACACGGCGATGGAGGAGGCACTCTTTCTCACCAAATACGCGACTCGCGTGCACATCGTCCATCGGCGCAGCGAGCTGCGGGCATCGAAGATCATGGCCGAGCGCGCGCGCCGCCATCCGAAGATCTCCTTCATCTGGAATACCGTGGTGGAGGAGATCCTGGGCGATCGCGAGCACGGCGGCGTCACGGGCGCCAGGCTGCGCGACGTCCAGAGTGGCGCCGTCACGGAGTTCTCATGCGACGGCGTGTTCATCGCCATCGGCCATCAGCCGAACACCAAGCTCTTCGAAGGCCAACTGGCCATGGATGCCGCCGGGTACATCCTCACCAAGGAGAAGACCTCCTCCACGAGCGTGGAGGGCGTCTTCGCCTGCGGCGACGTGCAGGACAGCGTGTATCGCCAGGCCGTGACGGCGGCGGGCAGCGGCTGCATGGCCGCCATCGACGCCGAGCGCTGGCTGGCAGCGCGGCACGGCTGACCTCGGCGGCCCGCGGGCCGGGTGCCAGGTGTTGGCGCGCGCTCGTTCTGACCCGGCACCCGATGCCCGGCATCCGATTCAGAAGGTGCGCCGGGCCCACCACCAGATCAGCGCGCCGGCGCCCGCGTAGGCGAGCGCGCCTTCAACCAGATTGCAGCCCCCTGCAAAGAGGGCGAGCCCGATCACGAGGATCGTGCTGATCACCGCCACGACCTTTTCGATTCGCGTCTCGCGCTCCCGCTCTTCCCGCACGTGCTCGCGCACGTCGGCCCCACAGTGCGGACAGCGCCCGCCTGGACGCCGCGCCATCCCGGCACCGCATGCGGGGCAGGAGAATTTCTGCGCAATCGGCATCGCTTCTTAGTCGCAGCACAAAGCCCGATCCAAAAAAATTACTCACCGCGGAGGCGCCGAGAACGCTGAGACAGCAGCGCTAGAGAGTCCTCTCGGGGATGAGGTCCAAGCGCCTGCGTTCAATCGGCGTCATCCGTCGAATCCGTTGGAAGCCACTCCTCTCAAAAGAAGCGCAGGTGGAACGGCAGCAGCGCCCAGACCCGCTCGCGCCACAGGAAGCGCAGCGCGGGCGGTACCAGCAGCTCGGTCCAGCGGCCCTGGTTGGGAAGATTCAAATCGACCGAGACCTTCCAGAGCCGCCGCGGCCTCGGGAAGCGCTCCACCGCCACCGGCTCCTCCGATGGGATACCCACCAGCGTTTTTGCCGCATCGAGCGCCTCTTCGATCCCTCCCAGCTCGTCAACGAGGCCGCGCGTCCACGCCTGCCGGCCGGTCCACACCTGCCCCTGGGCCGCCGCGGCCACCGCCTCGGAGCTCAACCGCCGCGCCGCGGCGACCTTGTCCACGAACAGGCCATAGAAGTGCTCGGCCTCGGCCTGGATCCGGGCCCGCTCCTCCTCCCCGAGCGGCGCATAATCCGAATGCAGCGCGGCGTGTCGGCCGCGCGTGACGAATTCCTTGGTCACGCCGACGCGTTCATAGAGGCCGCGCAGATTGGCCTTGCCGGCGATGACGCCGATCGACCCCGTGATCGTCCCGGCTTCAGCAAACACCGGAGCGCCGCCAACCGCGACGTAGTAGCCACCTGAGGCGGCAACGTCGCCGCACGAGACGATCACCGGCTTCTTTTCTCGCGTGCGCACGATCTCGCGCCACATCAGGTCCGACGCAAGGCCCGATCCGCCGGGACTGGCCACCCGCACCAGCACCGCGCGCACGTCGCCGCGCTCGCGCAGCTCCTTCATGGCCTCGGCGACGGCATTGGTCCCCACGGCGCCGGCGCCTTCCGGACCGGGAATGCTGTCGCCCATCTTCATGGTCCCGCTCACGTGCAGGACCCCAAAGACCCCCCGCCCGCGGCGCAAAACGTCTTGCTGCACAGCGCGGCCGCGGCGCCGCGCGTAGGTCGGCCGATCGATCACCGCCGCCCCGCTGCACGCGTCGACCAATTGCGCCTCTACTTCATCCTCGTAGGCGATCTGATCTACCAACCGCGCCGCGAGCGCCTCGTCCGCTACGAACGGGCCGTGATCGAACAGGTCGCGAACCGCCGCCGGCTCGAGTCCACGCCCCGCTGCGACGCCGTCAACGAGCTGGCCATAGAGATCGTCGACCAAGGACTCGATCATTTCGCGGTGCGGCGGCGACATATCTTGGCGCGTGAAGGGTTCGCCTGCGGCCTTGTAGCGCCCCATCTGCACGAGGTCCGCCTCGACGCCGATCTTCTTCAGCGCGCCGAGGAAAAAGATCGCTTCCGACGACAAACCGGTCACGTCGAGGGAGGCCGCGGGCGCCAGCGATATCCGCTCCGCGGCGGTTGCCAGGTAGTACTCGCGCACGCCCGGGCTATCGAGGTGCACCCAGACGCGCTTGCCGGCGGCGCGCAGCCGCTTCACGGAACGCCGCAGGCCCTGCAAGCGCGCCCAACTGGCGTGGAGATCCCCGCAGCGGATCAGCACGCCAGACAGGCGCGAGTCGTCGCGCGCCCAGCGCAACAGGCTGATCAGGCTCAGATAATCTCTCGCCGGCCGGCGGACGAAGCCGAGGAAGCGCTGCTCGCTGCCCTCTTCCGCGAGGTCACCGGCCAGATCGAGGCTCAGGACTCCGTACGGACCGCGCCGGCCGACCAACGCAAGCACCAGCTCGGAGAGGCCGAGGAAGGCCAGCTTTGCCCGCCGCTGAACTACGCGCCACACCTCGGCACCTTACGCCGTCACCGCTCAGCAGCGCAAGAAGGCCCGTGGGCTGACGCCTTTGCTGCGGGCGTCAACCCACGTCGGCAGTCAGATCGCGTGGGTCACGAGCCGTGGCCTGCGGCTGCACCAACGGCACAACCCTGCCGCGGCGATGCGCGGCCACTTGCTTCCCCCGCCACTGCTCCAACCCGCGGCGGATGTACTCCGGGTTGAGGTTCAGCACCTCGCAGATGCTGACGAACGAATACGGCCAGCTCCGGTCGTCCGATTCGATCCACTCGCGCGCATCCTCGTGCAACTGCCGCGCCTTGTGGTCACGGGCGAAGAGGTGCTTCTGGTAGCACTCGATGGCATCCTGCAACACGGCAATGATCAGCCGGTATTCGGGCTCGCGGGGCACGCGCTTGCGCATCGCCGCGAAGAACTGCGCCGGGAGCAAGACGTCCGGCTGGAATAATTGTCCGTCTCCTAACATATGGTCACGCATACACCCCTACCGACTGCCCGTTAGACGCACGGTCGCCTGCCATATTCACCCATCCTCCACACGCATAGAAAAGGCCCGGGCCGACTGAAGCACCCGCTTCCCGGCCAGGGACACTGCGCGCGCTGCCAGCGCCGTGTGGAAGCCCGGCGTACCGGCCTCAAACGCTAAACGACGCCCCACACCCGCACGATCGCTTCACGTTCGGATTGCGCAGGTTGAAGCCCGACGACATCAAACTTTCCGAATAGTCAACCTCGGTGCCATTCAAGTACAGGAAACTCTTGCGGTCGACGACGACTTTCGCGCCGTTGTGCTCGAAGATCTTGTCGCCGCTGCGGGGCTCGTCGAGATCCATCCGATACTGGAGCCCCGAGCAGCCGCCGCCCACGACCTTGACCCGCAGGCCCTTGCGGGGATCGTCCCGCACCAAGCTGAGAATCTTGTTCGCCGCGTTATCGGTCAGCGTGATGGCCACTGAGACCCGTCCTCCAGCCCGTCAGTGTAGCTATTTGCCCGCCGCAACGCGAGAGGGGCGCCCAAACGGCCGCCCGGCGCGCTTTGCGGCCCCGTACAGCGGCGACAGCTCGCGCAGGCGGCGCACCTCGTGGACGACCCGCTCGACGACGCATGCGACCTCCGCCGCCGTGTTGAAGCGGCCCAGGCCGAAGCGGAGCGAGCTATGGACGAGGTCATCCGGAACCCCGATGGCCTTCAACACGTGCGACGGCTCGAGGGTGGCCGACGTGCAGGCGGAACCCGATGAGAGCGCCACATCCGGCAGCGCCATGAGCAAGGATTCCGCTTCGATCCCCGCGAAACTCAGGTTGAGATTGCCGGCGAGCCGCAGCGTCGGGTGGCCGTTGAGCGACACGTCGTCGAGTTGGGCGACGATGCCCTGATACAGGGCGTCGCGCAGCGCGCCGACGCGCACCTGCTCGTCGCCCATTTCTGCCGCCGCCAGCTCGCAGGCCGCACCGAAGCCGACGATCCCGGGCACGTTCAACGTGCCCGAGCGCATCCCGCGTTCGTGTCCGCCGCCGTGCATCATAGGCGTGAGTCGCACGCGCGGCTCGCGCGAGCGCACGTACAGGGCGCCGCACCCCTTGGGGCCATAGAGCTTGTGAGCCGTGCACGAGAGCAGATCGATGCCCATCGCCTCCACGTCGATGGGAATCCTGCCGAGCCCTTGCGTCGCGTCCGTATGGAACAGGACGCCCGCCTTCTTGGCCAGCCGGCCGATTTCCCCCAGGGGGTGGATCGTGCCGATTTCGTTGTTGGCATGCATGAGCGAGATCAGCACCGTTCGCTCGGTGATGGCCTTGCGCACGTCGGCCGGATCGATGCAGCCGGAGCGGTCGACGGGCAGGTACGTCACCGTCGCCTTGCCCGCCCGTTCCAACGCTCTGCACGTGTCGAGCACCGCCTTGTGCTCCGTAGCGGCCGTGATGATGTGGTTCCCCTTCTCCCGCAAAGACTCGATGACCCCCTTCAGGGCGAGATTGTCGGACTCCGTGGCGCCACTGGTGAAAATGATCTCCTTCGGCTTGGCATTGATCAGCCGGGCGATCTGGCCGCGCGCGCGCTCGACCGCTTCCTCCGCCTCCCACCCGAAACGGTGCTGGCGGCTGGCGGCGTTGCCGAATCGCTCCGCGAAATAGGGCAGCATCGCTTCGAGCACGCGCGGGTCCACCGGCGTGGTGGCGTGATTGTCCATGTAAATGACACGGCCCATTGGTTTCAGCGACCGTGCCGCGCGGCCGCTTGCTGCGGCGCCGGCACGCCGAAGCGACGGCGTAGATTTTCTGCGCGTCAGATATCGACGCGCTTCGATGCCGTCAAGGGGGGCAGAGCTTATATGGACACGTACGCCGCCAAGGACCGAGCAAAGCGCCGCAGGGGGGAGTGCGCAGCGGGAGGTCTCTTTCGCGGCGCGGCGTGCGAACTCGTGCAGATTTCTCAGCCTCACGAGCGAGGATTCACGGACCATGCCCGGTCAAAAGGGGCGGCGCCGGCTACGCCGCCAATCCCGGCAGCAGTGGTCGCAGGAAACGGCCCGTGTGTGAGGCGGGGATGGCCGCGACCTGCTCGGGGGTGCCGGCGGCGACGATGCGGCCGCCCCCGTCGCCCCCTTCCGGACCGAGGTCGAGGACATAGTCGGCAGTCTTGATGACATCGAGGTTGTGCTCGATGATAACGATCGTGTTGCCGGCGTCGGCGAGGCGGTTGAGCACCCCGAGCAGCTTGTTGATGTCGTGGAAGTGCAGGCCGGTGGTGGGCTCGTCCAGGACGTACAGCGTCCGGCCGGTGGCGCGGCGGCTCAGCTCCTTGGCGAGCTTGACGCGCTGCGCCTCGCCGCCCGAGAGCGTGGTCGCGGACTGCCCGAGGTGTATGTAGTCGAGGCCGACGTCCCGCAACGTCTCCAGCTTCTGGCGAATGGCGGGGATGTTGCCGAGGAAATCGAGCGCCTCTCCAACCGGCATATCGAGCACGTCGGCGATGCTCTTGCCGCGATAGCGCACCTCCAGCGTCTCCCGGTTGTAGCGCTTGCCCCGGCACACTTCACAGGTCACGTACACGTCGGGCAGGAAGTGCATTTCGATGGTGATGAGGCCGTCCCCCGCGCACGCCTCGCAGCGGCCGCCCTTGACGTTGAACGAAAAGCGGCCCGGATCGTAGCCGCGAACGCGCGCCTCCGGAAGCTGGGCGAACAGCTCGCGGATCGGCGTGAACAGGCCGGTGTAGGTCGCCGGGTTCGACCGCGGTGTGCGGCCGATCGGGGATTGGTCGATGTCGATGACCTTGTCGATCCACTGCCAGCCGACGATGTCGTCGTGTTCGCCCGGGCGCGCCCGGGCGCCGTGCAGCCGCTGCGCCAGGGCCAGGTACAGCGTGTCGACGACCAGGGAACTCTTCCCCGAGCCCGACACGCCGGTCACGCAGGTGATCGTCCCGAGGGGAATATCCACGGTGAGGTTCTGCAGATTGTTGTGCCGCGCGCCTCTGACCGTCAGGGTCCAGCCGTTGCCGCGGCGGCGCCGCGCGGGCACTGCGATATCGAGCTTGCCGGACAGGTACTGCCCCGTGAGGGAGGCCGGATTCGCCATGATCGCCTGAGGCGTGCCCTCCGCCACGACGGATCCGCCCTGCACACCTGCGCCCGGCCCCATATCGACGACGTGGTCGGCGGCGAGAATGGTGTCGCGATCGTGCTCGACGACGATGACCGTGTTGCCCAGATGCTTGAGGCGCTGCAGCGTCTCCAGCAGGCGGTGGTTGTCGCGCTGGTGAAGGCCGATCGACGGCTCGTCGAGTACATAGAGCACGCCGCTCAGGCTCGCGCCGATCTGCGTGGCCAGGCGGATGCGCTGCGCCTCGCCGCCGGAGAGCGAGCCGGCGGTTCGCTCGAGCGTCACGTAGTCGAGTCCGACGCTTTGCAGAAACCCGAGTCGCTCGCGGATTTCCTTGAGGATGCGCTCGCCGATCGCGGCCTCCTGCGCCGCCAGGGGCAACTCGCTGAAGAACCGGTGCGCCGCGCCGACAGAGAATGCACAGACCTCTGTGATCGTCTTGCCGTGCAGCCGTACCGCGAGCGCTTCGGGCTTGAGGCGGGCGCCGTGGCAGGTCGGACAGGGGCGCACGCTCATGAACTGTTCGAGTTCCTCGCGCACCCACGCCGACTCGGTCTCCTTGTAGCGCCGATCGAGCATGCCGATCACGCCCTCGAAGCGGCGCGCGAACTCGTAGCGACGGCGCCCCTTCTCGGTGAAAAACGCGATCTCCTGATCGCCGGTGCCAAAGAGGATTGCCTCCTTGACCGGCGCGGGCAGGTCCTTGAACGGTGTCTGGGGATCGAACTGGAAGTGCCGCACCAGGGCCGCGATCACCTCGTCGCGAAAGCGGCCGCCACTCTTGCGTTCCCACGGCGCGATCGCTCCGCCGGCGAGCGAGCGCCGCTCGTCGGGCACGATCAGCTCGGGGTCGAAATAGTTCGTCGTGCCGAGCCCGCTGCACGTCGGACACGCGCCGTACGGATTGTTGAAGGAGAACATGCGCGGCGTGAGCTCGGCGTACGAGATTCCGCAGGCGCTGCAGGCGAACTTCTGGCTGTAAAGGAGTTCCCTGGCCGGCTCGTCGCCGCGTTCACAGAGCAGTTCGACCTTCGCGACGTCGTTGCCGTACTGGAAGGCGACGCCGAGGGAGTCGGCGAGGCGGGTCTCGATGCCGGGCCGGATGACGAGGCGATCGACGAGCACCTCGATCGTGTGCTTGCCAGTGCGGGCGAGGGCGATGTCCTCGCCGAGGTCGCGCAGCTCGCCGTCGACGCGCGCGCGGACGAAGCCGGCTTTGCGCAGCTCGATCAGCTCCTTCCGATACTCACCTTTGCGGCCGCGCACGATCGGCGCCAGGATGTGCACGCGCGTGCGCTCCGGGAGGGCCATGATCTGATCGACGATCTGCTGGACCGTCTGCGGCGTGATCTCCCGCCCGCACTGATAGCAGTACGGCTTGCCGATGCGGGCGAAAAGCAGGCGCAGATAGTCGTAAATCTCGGTCACCGTGCCGACGGTCGAGCGCGGGTTCTTGCTGGTGGTCTTTTGCTCGATGGCGATTGCCGGCGACAGTCCGTCGATCGAATCGACGTCGGGCTTCTCCATTTGCTCGAGGAACTGCCGCGCGTAGGCGCTCAGCGACTCGACATAGCGCCGCTGGCCCTCCGCGTAGATGGTGTCGAAGGCGAGCGACGACTTGCCCGATCCCGAGAGCCCGGTAATCACGACCAGTGCGTTGCGCGGCATCTCGACGGTGATGTTCTTGAGGTTGTGCTCGCGCGCCCCGGTGACGACCAGACGGTCCGCCATGGCCGCTCGAATGTGAGAAGCGCGCACCGGCAAGTCAAGAAGGGGAACCCCCTGCAACCCTCGAAGCCTCGGCCCCTCGGACTCCGCTTTCAGAAGCCGAGCTCGTGAAAAAATCCCGCGGGGCCAGCACACTTCCCAAGCCCAGCGCTCGTCGGCTAATGTGCCTCATGCATTTCGGCCTGACGACCCCGATTCTGACCCTGGTGCCGCGGACGCACGCGGCGTGGGAAGTCGATGCCGGTCCGGACGAGCTGCGGCAGATCGCGCAAGCAGCGGATCGGCTCGGCTATCACCACCTCACGTGCAGCGAGCACGTGGGCATTCCGCGCGACGTCGCGGCGATTCGCGGGGGGCGATACTACGACCCCGCGGCGACGCTCGGTTTCATCGCCGCCGTCACACAGCGGGTCCGGCTCCTCACGCACGTGCTCGTCTTGCCGTACCACCACCCGTTGGCGGTCGCGAAACGCTACGGCACGCTCGACTGCCTCTCCGGCGGCCGCGTCATTCTCGGCGTCGGGGTGGGGAGTCTGAAAGAGGAGTTCGAGTTACTCGGCGCCGATTTCGCCGGGCGCGGGGCGCTCTACGAAGATGCGCTGCGGGCCCTGCGCGCCGCGCTGGGGCGGCGCGAACCCGAGTACCACGGCGCGCACTGCGATTTTGCCGGCTTCATCATCGACCCGTGCGCGGTGCAGGCCCGGATGCCGATCTGGATCGGCGGCCGATCCGTGCGCTCGCTGCGGCGCGCGCTGGAATTCGGCGACGGTTGGGATCCCTTCGGGTTCAGCGCCGCCCAGTTGGAAGACCTGCTCGCCCGCGCTCGCGACTGGCCCCAATGGCGCCAGCGGGCCGAGCCGTTCGATATCGTGCTCAGCCCCGAGCCCGCCCTCGCCCTCGACGATGCGGCTGAGGTGGAGCAGGCTCGCGAGCTGGTAGCCCGCTTCCAGCGCATGGGCGCGACGGCACTGAATCTCCGCTTCCGCCACCGCAGCCTCGCCCATTACCTCGAACTCCTCGAACGCTTCGCCCGCGAGGTGATGCCCTTCACATGAGCGTCGCCCACCTGGCGCATGCGCATCGCTCAGCGCTGCGGCGGCGCTGCCACGACCATCTCGGTGACCGCCAGCCGGCTCCTGGGCCTTCGCATGATCGTGCACGCGGAACAGGTCCCGACGGGGATCGAGGTTCTCTTGGAGGGGTGCACGGCGGTGTGCTCCTCCGGCCCTTCTCGCGCGCAGCCTTTCGGGGGCTCGCACTGGTCGCGGCCCTCTCGGCCTGCGGCGCGCGGCCTGTTGGTCCCGCCCCGCCCGTGCCCCCGACAGGGGCGCGCGACGGCGCGCTGCGCGTGTGGCTGACCTGGAACGCCCCGGTCGACCTCGATCTGTATCTCACCGACCCGACCTGGGAGACCCTGTACTTCGCCAACAACCCGACTCGCGGTGGCGGTCGGTTGGAACGCGACGCGCGCTGCGATACGGTGACCGCATCCGCAATCGCAGTGGAGGGGGCACGTGTGACGGAACCGGCCGCAGGACGGTATCGCGTGGGGGTCGATTTCATCGATGCGTGCGGAAGCGGAGCGCAGCGTGTCCCGTTTCGCGTCGTCGTGGGCCTCGACGGCGTGCGGCGCGAGGTAACGGGCTCGGCGAAGCCGAAGGAATTCCAGGTGATCGTCCTGGAGTTCGAGCTGGAACGCGATGCGAGCGGTGCGGTCGTGTTGAAGGAGGACCTGCGATGAGAGACTTTGGGAGGAGGGGGCACCTCTTCGCACTGCTGGCCATTCTCATTGCGTCGCCAGCCGGAGCGGCTCACCGTCGCGTGCTCTCCGGTGTCGTGCAGGATGCAGCCGGGAACCCCGTCGCCGGGGCGATGGTCACGGCAACGCACAACGGCTTCCAACGCGGCACGACCGTGTTCACCGATGCGGCGGGGCGGTTTCGCCTGCCGCCGATCGAGGCCGGCACCTACGACCTCCGGGTTCGCCGCATCGGCTACCAGGATTTTCTGCAGCGCGATGTCCGGCTGACCGGGTCCACGCAGCTCGCTCTCACCGTCGAGCGCGAAACCGACCCGCGCGCGCTGGCCTGGCAGTTGCCGGCCAGCCGCTGGCTGCCGCTGCTGCTCGCGCGGCTCTCCAGCGACGCGCACCGCGAGGAGTTCATCCGCCAGTGCGGGTTCTGTCACCAGCAGGGCAATTGGGCCACGCGCGTGCCGCGCAGTCGGGAAGACTGGGAGAAGATCTTCAAGCTCATGGCGCGGATGGGCGGCATCATTTCATCCGACCTCCGCGCTGAGCTGCCGGCCGCCTTCAACGCCGCGTATGCCGACGAAGCCTATCTGGCCGCCCTCACGCAGCCGGAGTTCATCCCGCCACCTGGACCGCAAGGTCAAGCGTCCACCGCTGTCATCACGGAATGGGATCTCGGCCACCCGGCCTCCATGCAGCACGATCTGGTGGTGCATCCGGACGGCACCGTTTACTCGGTCGACACCAACCAGGATCAGCTCTACCGGCTCGATCCGCGCACGAATGAGCGAAAGGTGTGGCCCATTCCGCGCGGCGACTCGCCCCTGGGCGGCGTCTTCGGCGCCACCGGCACGCTGCTGGCGCCGAACAGCAACGCCCATGTGGCGCCGCACAGCCTGCAAGTGGCACCCGACGGGTCGATTTGGGTGACGCTGTGTTTGGGAAACAAGATCGGGCGGTTCGATCCGGTCACCGAGCAGTGGCAGATCATCGAGCAGGAGCGCGGGCTCTATCCGCACACGCTGCGCTTCGATCGGCGTGGGCGCGCGTGGTACACGCTGGCGGTCAGCAACCATGTCGGGATGATCGATCCGCAAACCGGCGAGCGGCGCACAATTCGCCTGCCGGCCCGCGACTGGAAGCAGGCAGTCGCCCTGCGCGCGGTGCCGGTCTTCCTCTTTCTGACCAAGTATGTGCCGATGAGCGAGCCGCCCTCGGGCGAAGGCGTCAACCTGCCGATCCCGTACGGCATCGACATTGCGCCCGACGGCGGCGTGTGGTTCAGCCAGCTCAACGAGCGCCGCATCGGCCGCATCGATCCGGACTCCGGCAAAGTCGAGGAGATCGACACCCCGTTTCCGGGACCGCGCCGCCTGCGCTTCGACTCGGAGGGCAACTTGTGGATTCCCGGCTTCAGCGCCAATCTCGTCGCGCGCTACTCGCCGGGCACGGGCGAGTTCCGGTCCTGGGCACTCCCCATCGAGGGCATCGAGACACCGTACGCGCTCAACGTCGATCGGCGCACTGACACGGTGTGGATCTGCGGCACCAGCTCGGACACGTTGATCAGCTTCGACCCCGACCGCGAGCGGTTCACCGTCTACCCGCTTCCCACGCGCGTCACCTACACCCGCGAGATCGACTTCGACCAGGACGGCGGCGTGTGGACTTCCAACTCGAACTTCCCCACCTGGCAGATCGAAGCCCCAGGCCCGAAGGTCATCCGCGTCCAACCCGGCGCCGCGTCGAACGAACAAGGGTTGGCTGGCACCTGGTCGCGTTGACAGGGCTTCCCCGGACGAATAAGCGACGGCCTGGGAATCCCTGATGGGCCGAGAGCAGCTCGGGAGCGGGACGAAGCCGCTGAGCTACGACGACGTCGGCGTGGTCGTGGCGGGTCGGGATGAAAGCAGCCTCGGCGAGTTGGGGCAGTGGGTCGCGAAGACATTTACGCTGAATCCGATCCGGCCGGCGCTGCCGCTGGGCTACTTCGCCAACGTGCTACCGCTGACCGCGGAGCTCGGCCTGGCGATCTCGACCGATGGTGTCGGGACGAAGATCCTCGTGGCCCAGGAGATGGGCAAGTACGACACCATCGGCATCGACTGCGTGGCCATGAACGCCAACGATGTCATTTGCGTCGGCGCGCGGCCGATCGCGATGGTCGACTACATCGCGGTCCAGCAAGCCCACCGGGATTTTCTGGGAGCGATCGCAAAGGGCCTCTACGAAGGAGCCAGGCAGGCGGGGATCACGATTCCCGGCGGCGAGATCGCGCAGGTTCAGGAGATGATTCGCGGAGTTCGCGAAGGGTACGGCTTCGACCTAGTCGGAACCTGCGTCGGGACGGTCCCAC
>JBBITY010000016.1:0-581 GCA_037440565.1 Desulfurellales bacterium | reverse complement strand
GCATCGTCGTCGGCCAGCACGTCCACCCGGGCGATGTCGTCGTCGGACTGGCGAGCAGCGGGATGCACAGCAACGGGTTCACGTTGGCGCGGACGGTCCTCCACAACCGGGCGGGATTGCGTTACGCCGACCCGGTGCCCGAGCTGGGGAAGTCGCTGGGCGAAGAGCTCCTCGTCCCGACGCACATCTACGTGAACGAAGTCCTGGCCATGCTGGACGCGGGCCTCGCCATCAAGGCGCTGATCCACGTGACCGGCGACGGGTTTCTCAATTTGACCCGCGTGCAGTCCGAGGTCGGATTCGTCATCGACCGGCTGCTTCCATCGCAGGCGATCTTTGCCTTGATCCAACGGCACGGCGAGATTCCCGACGCCGAGATGTTCCGCGTCTTCATCATGGGCACCGGCTTTTGCGTCGTGGTCGACCCGCGCGACGCGAACGTGGCCTTCGCCGCCGTGTTGGGCCACGCCTTCGGACCGAATCCCGAGCGCGGCGTCTACCGCACGCGTGACGGCGGACGCACGTGGCAGCAGGTCCTGAAGAAAGACGCCGACACGGGCGCGAGCGACGTGGCGCTCGAT
>JBBITY010000015.1:0-19481 GCA_037440565.1 Desulfurellales bacterium | reverse complement strand
GCGCGCCAGTTCGGCGGCCTTGGGCTTGCCGCCCTCGGCGCCGGTGCGGCGCAGGCATTGGCCGCGAGCGCGAGGGTGATCAGGGGATTTTCGCGCATGCGGCACGACAGGCAGCTCGGAAAGACGCCGAGGCCGAGCGTGACGTTGGCCGGCACGCGCATGTCGAAGCTGTACTCGCCGTTTTCGTCGGTCAGGACGCGCTGCGCCGGGCACGCACTGGCGCACTCCGCCCGGCAGCCGAGCACGTCGTAACAGGCCTTGCCGAGAATGTCGGCTTCGGAGCGGCCCACGAGCTGGGCGCCGGTGCGATTGATGCTGGTGACGATGCGCTCCTTGTTGACGGTGAACACGCCCTCGGCGATGCTGTCGAGCACCGCCTGCACTTTGTTGCGCTCCAGCTTGACCTGATCCGTCTTTTCCTGCAGCGCCTGGAAGAGGCCGACGAGATGGCCGATCGGCCGGGCGCACTCCAGCACCCCGGCGATCTCCCCCGCGGCGTCGCGGATCGGGGCGGTGTGCAAGCTGACCGGTTGGTCGCCGTACGCCCCCTGCAATTGGACATTGAAGCTGGTCACCGCGGCGCCCCGCTCGCGCACCGCATCCAGCGGGCAACGCGGCCCGCACACTTCGCAGCGCACGATCTCCGCACAGGAACGCCCGATCGCCTCTGAAGCGCTCGTGCCGGTGAGCACCTCGGCCGCGGCGTTCATGGCCGCGATGCGCTTGTCCAGGCCGATCGCAAACGCCGGGTCCGGCAGGCTATGCAGCAACGCCGTGTGGGGAAGCAACGATGGAACGCTCATTGCGCAGGTTAGCCGCCAGTCTCGCAGAAGCGGCGCCGCGCTTCCAGCACCTTGTCCCGATGTCGGTCCACCCCCGCCTGTCCGACCAGCGGCCCGAGGCGGGAAAAGCGGCTGCCCGCGTGATGGATGATCAGCTCGGTCATCGCGTTCAGCTCCGACGCCTCCACCTGCTCGGCAATCGCAAACGCGTCCTCGAGCGCCAGTCCCACAGCGGCTTTCGACTCCGCGGTCGAGAGCAGTTGGTCGACACTGGCGAGCTTTTGCTGCCACTCACCATCGGGCGCCGGAGCGCTGGACGGAAAGACCTCGCGAGCGGCGGCCACGATCAAGGCATGCAATTGCTCCTCGCTCGCCATTTCTTGCCAAAAGCTCGCGACCAGGGGCGAGCGCTCATACAAGCGCCCGAAGCGGCCATACAGCGCGCTGGCGCGCCGCTCCAAGTCCGCGAGCTGATCCAGAAGGCGCCACATGCTCGCCGCGCCCCCTGGGACTGTTGCACCTCCTGCCTCTTCCGCGTTCGCCATCGGTTCGCTACCCCCCGTCTGATTAGCACACCACGTGCCCACGTGCGCCAGAAGTCCAGCGGCACCCCCCTCGATCCGCGCAGAGAAGCGGGGCTTGCAGGAACTTCCTCTGCCGCAGAACCCTCACCCTCTCCCGCGAGTCATGCGGAGAGGAGATTCTGCTGAATTGCCGCGCTCCATGCCTTTTCGGCGGGCTCCCAACTAACCTCCACAGCGTGCCTCGTCGAGGAAGGCGATCACCGCGCGACCGAACGCCTCCGGCTGCTCGAGATGCGGGTGGTGCCCCGCACCGGGAATGGCGACGCGCCGGGCGCGGAGAATGCCGAGGCGTTCGTCGAGGACGGCGGTCGGGAGGCGCAGCGGCGTCTCGCTGCCCTCGACGTACAACACGGGGCACGTCACCCGCCGCCAGAACGCGCGTGCCTGGGCGACATAGTAAGGCTGTGGCGACTGCGTCTGATGGAGCGGGTCGAACTTCCATACCCGAGCGCCTTCACCCTCGCGCGTCCCCCACTCTGCCATGTGCCGGGCCACCTCGGGCGAGAACCGCGGAAAGCGCTCCCGCAAGCGCCGGGTCGCCTCGGCCAGCGTCAGGCGCCGCGGGGGTCGCGCGGCCGCGCGTTTCAAATCGCGCAGCCAGGCGGCATAGAGATCGGGTGCTGATTCGGGATCAGCGTCCGGCAAACCCAACCCTTCCACCGATACGAGGGCCCACACGCGACCGGGCTCCGTGCCGGCGTAGCCCACCGCCGCCCCGCCGCCCATGGAATGTCCGACCAGAGCGACGCGGTCCGCGAGCTGCGGCACCAGGAAGGCGAGGTCCGCCGTATAGTCGGCGAAATGGTAGTAGCCCCCGGCGCCGATCCACTCGGAGTCGCCGTGACCGCGCCAATCGAGGGCGCAGACGCGGTACCCGGCCGCGGCGATGCGCGGCGCGACCAGATCCCACGCGTGCGCGTGTTCGAGAAACCCGTGCAGCAGCAGCACGACCGGGCCATCCCCGCCCCACTCGAGGAGGTGATGGCGCAAGCGATTGGCGACTATGCGGCGCGAACGCGGCGCGGAGCTGGTCATTACGGTCACGGCGGAGGGTTCAAGTCTTCCTGAGAATCAGGGGCTCGACAAGTCCGGTTCCTTGAATCGAGGTGTTGCGATCAAGTCCTCTTGGAGAAATCAGTGGCCAACAGGATCGGTCTGTTGCTTGGCGGCAATGGTTTGCTCTCTACGGGCGTTGTATGGTTCGTCACGACACGGTACTCGTCACCGCCGACGAGCGTTATTTTCGCAAGGCGAGGAGGTTCGGACACGTGATCCGGCTGAGCGAGCTGAGGCTCGCCTGATCCGGCAAGAGCACTCGGGGTTCGGTCCGGGCCGTCTCCAAGCGCGGCCACCCACTCGACCGTCACGTGCAGCCAAGCGCAAAGAGGAGCGGTCGGCAGAACTGTGCTTGCCGGTGTTATTGAGGATTGCGAAAGAAACGGGACAACCGTCGGCCGCTGCCGAGCTGCCCACAGATGACGCAGATGGCCGCAGATCATGACTGACAAGGGATTCCGGCGGCTTCGATCTCACCTGCGACCGGAGACAGGTTTGACCTACGCGGTCACGGAAAGATCGGGCTCGCTCGTTCGCGCGACCTGGTGCACTGGCGCGTTCCCGGCGACCTGCGCGACTGAGGCGACGCTCCAGTGCGAGCGGGCGGAAAAGCGGGCGCCGACGACGCTTCCGTCAGCGTGCCGTGAGCGGATGGCGTGGCTCCACTCGGCGGCGCACGTCCTCGGCCACCAACCTCCCACTGAGCGCCGCGCCGCTGGCGCCGACCCAGCCGGAAGGCTTCACGCCATCGCCCACGTTGTAGAGAAACTCCACCGGCGTCTTCTGGTCGAGGTCGCACCCCTGGAAGCATCGGTTCACCGGCCAGTCACCGCAGAATTGCCGGGCCAACAGCACCCGGCCCCCGCACTCCTTGAACTGGGGAAACTCGCGCTCCAGATCGCCGAGGAATGTCTCGTACTCGGCCTTGGGATCATAGCCCACGCTGGATGGTGGGGCGGCATATCCCTCCATCACGTGCATCCCCTTCGGCACATCTTCCGGCCAGAACAAGGAGGTCGGAGACCATGCCTCCGTGCGTTGGGCGTCGGTGCTGAACAGCAGTGAGTCGAGCAAGGGCTTCTCACTGACGATGATGTAATCCATCGCCGCACTGGGTTTGACCTGCTCGGCCACCTGTTCGAGATACCGCGACTCGAAGTTCCGCGCTCCGGCCAACTCCACCGTCTTCTTGGGGCCCACGTTGCTGATGACCACGGTCGCCTCGATCTTCTGTTGCCTTCCGTTCCTTTCTGCGACGACTCCCTCGGCCGTGTCCTTGTTAATCAGGATCTTTACCGCCCGGGTCGTGGTGAGAACGCACCCGCCCTTTTCTTCGATTACCGTCTTGAGGGCAGCGATGATCGAACTGCCGGTGTGCCTGGGCACGAGCGGACCGCGCAAGCGGGCATAGGTGCGGAGAAATCGGAAGAACTCGCCCGCCGGGAACTCGTGCGCGTTCACGCCGGTGAAGGCGGTGGCTTGGCACTGGAATATGTTGTGTATCCGCTCATTGTCCGTAAGGCGCAGCAGCCAATGCCTGAGAGAAATCGCATCCGAGGGTTCTTCTCGTCTGATCGCTGCGTACACGGCATCCGTCACCCGCCGCGCCTCCGCCTCATCCCTGCTGGCGGCGGCCACGACGTTCCCCAGCCCGCCCTTTTCTCCCAGATCGACATCTCTGCCCCCGACCCTGTACCGCACCGGAATCTTGAATTCGCGAAACTCGACCCCCCGCGCCCCGACCTCCTCCAAGGTGCGGCAGATCGGGTCATCCTTCCCGTGATTGACGATGTGTCCGCCGGTGGGGATCTCGTATCCCTGCCAATCGATACAGGTGTAACGGCCACCCAAGAGGGCCAGGCTCTCCAGGACCACGGTTTTGTATCCCGCGTGCGCCAGCAGCGCCCCGGCGCACATTCCACCGATCCCCGAACCAATCACGACAACGTCTGCCTTCATCCTCTCCATCGCTACTCGTCCACCAGGGCACCGTTGGGGCAGTAGTCGAGGCACACCAGGCAGTGCGTGCACAAATCCTCGTCAATCCTGGCGACGAACGAAGGCCGGTTGTCCACCGCGTCTTGCGGGCAAGACACAACACACCAGCCACACCCGGTGCAGGCCATTTGGTGAACCTTGACGCTCACGTGCTCCCTTCCGGTCGGCCCTTCTGCTTACGCGGAAGTGCGACGGTTTGCGAGCCGCCGCCCAGATTTTGGGGCGGCGAAACCCAGCCCGCCCGGCTCTTCATGACTTTCATCATGTAACCCCCTGACTCCGAACCTAGTTGCCCAGCCTACCGAACGGTAGGAAGGCTGGACGCTGCGGTACGGGCGCACGGTTCAGGAGGTACCGGGGCATGAGTAAGCAGGTGGCAATGGTGTTCGACCTCAACAAATGCATCGGCTGCCAGACATGTTCGGTGGCGTGCAAGGTGTTGTGGACGAACGAGGACGGCAAGCGGGAGATGTGGTGGTGCTCCGTCAACACGCAGCCGGGCCGCGGGACGCCGCGCGATTACGAGACCATGGGCGGCGGCTACGATGCCGCGGGCAAGCTCGTGCTCGGGCACTTGCCCACCCCGGAGGAGTTCGGCGGGGTCTCCGACTTCAACTGGCCCGAGGTGCACCGTTCCGGTCCCGGCGCGCGCGTCCACCTGCAGCCCCTGAACGGCCAACCCTCGTGGGCGATGAACTGGGACGAGGACGAAGGCGCCGGGGACTACCCGAACGCGTACTACTTCTACCTGCCGCGCATCTGCAACTTCTGCTCGAAGCCGAGCTGCATGGAAGCCTGCCCGAACGGCGCGATGTACAAGCGCGACGACTTCGGCGTCGTCCTGCGTGACGAGACTCGCTGCCGCGGCGCCCAGCGCTGCGCGCAGGCGTGCCCGTACAAGAAGATTTACTTCGACCGGGTACGCAACATCAGCCAGCATTGCATCGGTTGTTTCCCGCGACTCGAACATGGCGTCGCCCCCGCCTGCGTGCGCCAGTGCCCCGGCCGCGCTGTGTTCGTCGGCTACCGCGACGATGGCGCCGATCCGATCCACGTTTTGGTCGAGCGTTACAAGGTCGCCCTTCCCCTGCACCCGGAGTGGAACACGGAACCCAACGTGTTTTACGTCCCGCCCCTGTCCGCCTTCGTCGTCCGCCCCGACGGCACCATTGACGAGTCGCAGCGCCGCATTCCGCTGGCATATTTGGAGTCGCTCTTCGGGGCCGGCGCCGGGCCCGCGCTGCGCACGTTGGAAGCAGAGATGGCCAAGCGGCGCCGCGGAGAGGCCTCGGAGCTGATGGATACGTTGACCGCCTACCGGTGGCAGGAACTCCTCGGCCCGTTCGATCGGGATCCGGCCACGATCAGATGGTGAGCGCTGCCGATGGATCACAACAGATCGATCCCGCCCGCCTGGATGCCGGCCCCACACCTTCGCCGGCATCGCGAATGCGGCATCTTCGCCGTTGCGGCTGGCGACACCCGCCCTGGAACTCAGGATCGGACTGCGATCCGCTCAGTTCATTCAAGCCGTTGTGACTACTCCTCAGGAGCCCCGCATGTCATCCAAAGAAGCCCGTGAGCAGCGCCCGTCCGAGGATCGCTATCGCGACCTCTGGAAGTGGGACAAAGTGACCTGGGGCTGCCACGCCGTCGACTGTTATCCCGGCGGCTGCCCCTGGCGCGTGTACTCCCGCGACGGCAAGATCGTCCGTGAGGAGCAAGCCGCCATCTTCTCCACCATCGAACCCGGCGTGCCGGACATGAACCCGATGGGCTGCCAGAAGGGCGCGGCGTGGAGCCAGCAGCACTACAACGAGGAGCGCGTCCTCTACCCGCTGCGGCGCGCTGGCAAGCGCGGCGAAGGCAAGTGGGAGCGCGTTTCGTGGGAGACGGCGTTCACCGACATCGCCGACGCCATCCTCGACGCGGTGCAGGAGCAAGGACCGGCATCGCTCTACCACATCGGCACCCCAGGCGAGGGCGGGACGCAGCAGATCCTGTGGAACAACTTCTCCGCTCAGCTCGGCTTTCAGGTCACCGACCTGCAGGCCGAGATCAACGACTTCAGCCCCGGCATTTACACCACCTTCGGCAAGTTCGATCCGGCGCCCGGTGCCGACGATTTCTTTCACAGCGAGCTGGTCCTGATCTGGCACGCCAACCCGATCTACACCAACATCACCTGGTATCACTTCATCCAGGAGGCCCGTTACAACGGCGGTGAGGTCGTCACCATCGCCCCCGACTTCAACCCCTCCGCGGTGCACGCCGACTACCACATCCCCATCGAGATCGGCACCGATGCCGCCTTCGCCAACGCGATGTCGCAGGTGGTGATCGCCGAAGGCTTGGTGGACCGGGACTTCGTGAAGAAGCAGACCGATCTCCCGCTGCTGGTGCGCATGGACACCCGGCGCTTCCTGCGCGCCTCCGACGTCGACGGCGGCAGTCAGGAGCAATTCTACTGGCTGGACGCCGCGACGGGAAACATCGCCCCGGCGCCCCGCAACACGCTCGACCCGGGCACCGTCGATCCGGCGCTAGAGGGCAAGGTGCGGGTCAAGCTCACCAGCGGCGCGGAGGTGGAGGTCCGGCCGGTGTTCATGCTCCTGCGCGACATGCTGAATGCGTACTACACACCCGAGAAGGTTCAGGTCGTGTGCGGCGTGCACCCCGACACGATCCGCACGCTGGCGCGCAAGATCGCCTGCCGCCGCACCCGCATCATGATGGGCTGGAACTCCGGCAAGTACTACCACGGCGACCTAATGGAACGGGCGATGATGCTGATCCTCGGCCTGACCGGCAACTGGGGCAAGCACGGTACCGGCGCCCGCAGTTGGGCGGTGGGGCTGAACGACGGGATGTTCACCGTGCTGCTCAAGACCCAGGCCGGCCCGGAGATGACGCTCGCGGCGCGAGCGATGCACGACGCCATGCTTCAGTCGATGCTCGCCGCCGATCCCGACATGACCGAGGAGATCGCGCGCTACAACGTCGAGCGCACGATGGCCGAGCTGATGGGCATGTTCACGCCGCCCGCGTTCTTCTGGTACCACCACTGCGGCTACCGGGAGATTTGGAACCGTCCGGGTTACGGCGATCCGGGCATGAAGCGGACCTTCGACGCCTACTTTCAGGAGGCCTGCGAGAAGGGCTGGTGGACGGCCGATCCGGTCGCCCGCCAGGCGGAGCCGCGGTTCCTGATCGAGGTCGGCGGCAATCTGCTGCGCCGCCAGCGCGGCGGGGCACGCATGCTGCTCGAACACCTGTGGCCCAAGCTCAAGATGATCGTCTCGGTCGACTGGCGCATCAACACCACGGGCCTGTACGCCGACTACATCCTGCCGGCGGCGCAGCACTACGAGAAGGTCAATCAGCCCTACTCGAGCCCGATGCACCTGCACGTGCTGCTGATCGACAAGGCCGCCGAGCCGCCCGGCGAGGCGCGCAGTGAATGGCAGATCATCCAAGGCATCGCCAAGGCGCTCGAAACGCGCGCCAAGGCGCGCGGCGTCGAGCCGTGGCTCCGCAAGAACGGCGAGCTGGTGCCGTTGTACGACCTCTGGAGCTGGATCACCAAAGGCGGCGATCTCGCCGACGATGCGCGGCTCATCGACGAGATTCTGCGCGACAGCGCGCTGGCCGGCACCATCCCGCCCGAAACCACGCTGGAGACGATGCGGGAGAAAGGCGCCGTGCGCGCCATCGGCTGGGGCAACTCGTCGATGATGGTCTGTCAGCAATCGCCGATCGAACCCAACAAGACGCATACGCCGTGGCGCAATCACGTCGAGGGGCTGAAGCCCTATCCGACCTTGAGTCGCCGCGCCTCCTTCTACATCGATCACGAGTGGTACCTCGAAGCGGGCGAGGAGCTGCCGGTGCACAAGGACAACCCGCGCCATGGCGGCGTGTACCCGCTGCGCCTCACCAGCGGTCACCCGCGCTGGAGCATCCACTCCATGAACCACACCAGCCGCGTGATCCTCGGCACCCACCGCGGTCACCCGGTCATGTACATGAACCCGGACGACATGGAGGCGCGCGGGCTGCAGAACGACGACGAAGCGAGGGTCTTCAACGACCTCAGCGCGATGCGCATCCGCGTGCGGCGCTCGCCGGGCACCAGGCCGGGCCAGGTCGTGATCTACAACGGCTACGAGCCGTTCCAGTTCAAGGACTGGGTGGGCCCCGAGAACGTGGAGCCCGGCATGGTCAAGTGGCTTCACTTCGCCGGCGGCTACGGGCACCTGCAGTACCGCGCCCTGCACTGGCAGCCGATTCCCATCGACCGCGCCGTGCACGTGGAGGTGGCGAAAGCGTAGCCATGAAGTTGTCCGACGGCTCCGTGAAGCCGACCCCCTCGATCCTGATCTTCGTCTTCTACATCCTCAGCATCCTCTCGCTCACCATGGCCGTGAAGCACCTCGAGATCAGCATCTCCTACGCCGTGTGGTCGGGCCTGGGCACGGCACTCATTGCAACGATCGGCGTGGCGTGGTTCGGTGAGCCGCTGACAGGTATCAAGACCATCGCGCTCGTGCTGACCATCGTCGTGTCGTCGCCGTTCATCTGGGTGGCTGAGGAACGCTCGCCGCCATGACGCCCCGGCCATCGCAAGTCCAGCGCCCGGCGCCCCGCTTGTCCTCCCGCGATGAGCCTCACCGCATCTGGCCCTTCCGGGTGCGCGGGCGATGACCGGGGCGCTTCCGCCCGGTCCGGCCCGACCTTCCGCCGTGCCGCTGGTGGCCGCCGGGTTCGTCATCTCCTTCGTCCTCGTCGGCGGTGGCATCGATACGGTGAGCGTGTTCCTCAATGCGCTTGGCCATGCGACGGGCTGGTCGCGCTCCATGCTCTCCCTGGCCGTGAGCATCGGCGCCGCCAGCGCGGCGCTGAGCACGCCATTGGTCGGTGCGGCCATCGATCGCTACGGCGTGCGCGTGCCGATGACGGTTGGTGTGGTGTTGTTGGCGATCGGATTCGGCGTGTTGTTCGTCATGCGGGAGGCGTGGCAGTTCGCCGCCGCCAACGTGTTTCTCGGCACCGGCTTCGCCGCCGCCGCCCTGTTGCCGTTCCCGGTCGCCGTGACGATGTGCGTACCCACCAACACGTCGCTGGCCCTGGGCATCGTGAGCGCCGGCGCCAGTGCCGGCGCCCTCGTGCTCGCCCCGGCGGCGCAGGCGGTCATCGACGCAGCCGGCTGGCGCAGCGCGTACCTGGCGATGGGAACGGCGGTCATCGTGACGCCGCTGCCGTTCCTGGCCTTTGCCCTGCCGCGCGGGCGCTTGCGTCGCGCCGTGCAGGCGAGCGATCCGCCACCGTCGCAGTTGACGCTGGTGCGCGAAATGCGCCGTCCCGGCGTGGCGCGGCTGGCGGGCACGATCGTCCTGCCCGGACTGGTGGGCTTCAGCGTGTCGGTGCATCTCGTCCCTTACCTCACCGGCCTCGGCCACGCGACGACCACCGCCGCCGCCGCCCTGGGCGCGATGATCGGCATCTCGGCGGTCGGCAAGATCAGCGGCGGCTTCGTGGCCGACCGCATCGGCGCGCTCGCCACCCTGCGCCTGGCCCTGGTCGCGTGGACCGTCGCGCTCGCGGCGTTGCACCACGCCAGCTCAATGGCCGCCCTCGGCGCGTTCGTCGCGCTCTACGGCCTGGCCTTCGGCACGCAGATCGCCGTGATCCCGGCCATCGCCATTCGCGTGTTCGGTCCGACGCGTTTTGGCACCCTCTTCGGCGTGCTCCAACTCGGCGGCATCCTGGCCTCCGCCGTCGGCCCGGTCATGTCTGGCGTCATGTACGACCGCACCGGGAGCTACGGCAGCGCATTGATAATGTGGGTCGGCATGATGGCCGCCGCGACGGCGATCGCCTTCGCGATGCGGACAAGCCGGAACGAACCGGCGGTCGCATGAAATGAGCCCGCCATCAGCGAATCTCCCGATGAACGGACTCACTCGCCGGCAGGTGCTGATCGCCGGGACAACCAGCGCGTTGGTCCTGTCGCTCGGACATTTGGCGCCGCGCGCGATCAGCCGCGCCGCCGAGATCGAACCGACGGTGCCGCCGTCGCTGCCTGAGTATCGCTCCTGGGAGGACGTGTACCGCCACGCCTGGACGTGGGATCGCGTCGTGCACGGCACGCACCTGCGCGCCAACTGTTTCAGCGCCTGCGCCTTCGACCTGTACGTCAAGGACGGCGTGGTATGGCGCGAGGAGCAAGCCGACGTCTACGCGCGCCCGGCCGCGGGACTGCCTGACTACGCGCCGCGCGGCTGCCAGAAGGGCAATTGCTACAGCTCGCTGATGGTGGCGCCCGATCGGGTGACGTATCCGCTGGAACGCGTCGGGCCGCGGGGCTCCGGGCAGTGGCGCCGCATCTCATGGGACGACGCCCTGACGCGCATCGCCGACGCGATCATCGATGCGGCGCAGGAAAGCGGCATCGAGACCGTGGTCTACGACAACGGCACCTCGAATGTCGACTGGGGCCCGAGCAGCGTCGGCGAGATGCGACTTTTCCACCTCCTTGGCGCCACGATGCTCGACGGCTTTGCCGGCACCGGCGATCTCGCTATGGGCGCGGTGCAGACCTGGGGCACGTCGTTCGTCGACGGCAGCTCGGACGATTGGTTCCGCGCCGACACGCTGATCCTGTGGCATTGCAACCCCGTGTCGACGCGCATTCCCGACGCGCATTTCATCGCCGAAGCGCGCTATCGCGGCGCGACCGTCGTGACGGTCAGTCCGGACCTCTCACCCAGCGCCGTTCACGCCTCCCTGTGGGTGAACCCGCGCCCGGGCACCGATGCCGCACTGGCCCTCGGCCTGGCGCGCGCGCTCATCGAGCGCAACGCCGTCGACGAAGCCTACGTCCGCGAGCAGACCGATCTGCCGTTCTTGGTGCGCGACGACACGGACCGCTTCCTCCGCCAATCAGATTTGCAGGAGAACGGCCGCGACGACGTCTTTTACGTGTTCGATCTCCGGTCGAACCACATCGTGGAAGCCCCCGGAACACCTGGCCGGTGGAGCGACTCGCTCGCGCTCGGCGACCGCGTCCCGGCAATGGCGGGCCGCTTCGAGGTCACGGCGAGGATCGATGCGAACGAGGGTTCCCTCTCCCGGATGGGCAAGGGACAGGGTGAGGGCGATTCGAGGACAGAGTTGCGCCGTTCCGCCGCGATCACCGTGCGCCCCGTGATGGAGCGCCTGCGCGAGCGGCTGGCGGCGTACCCGCCGGAGTACATCGCCGAGGTGACCGGCGTCGGTCCGCGCACACAGGAACAGTTGGCCGAGCTGCTGGCCGGGTCGACGCGCACGCTCATTTACGCCACGTGGGGTTCGTGCAAGTTCTACCACGCCGATCTCTTGCAGCGCGCGCTGATCCTGCTTTCCGCGCTGCGCGGCCAGCACGGGCGCACGGGCTCGGGCGTGCGCTTCGCCGCGTGGATTCCGTTCGAGGGTGCGGACGAGTTTCTCGGCACGCAGCCGCCATGGTGGCAGCGCCAACTGCTACGCGCCTACACACCGCCGCCGCGCGCCATGGAAGCCGCTATCGCGGCATACTCGCGCACGCGTCTCACCTGGACGCCGTCGCACCTGTTTCTCAACGTCCATGGCGGCCTGAACGAGGCACAGGACACTGCCCCCCAAGATGCAACGCTGCCGCGCCCGGCGGGGGTCTACTTCGGCGAAGCCATCGCGCGCCACTGGGTCCCCGTCCGCCCGGCACAGGACAAGCCGCCCCGCGTCCTGCTGACCTCAGGGGTGAATCCGCTGCGGCGTTGGCCGATGCCCCAGGTCGTTGAACGCGTGCTGTGGCCGAAGTTAAGGCTCATCGTCGCCATCGACACGCGCGTGTCGACCACGGGCATGAAAGCCGATCTCATCCTGCCGGCGGCCGGCTACTACGAGAAGCGCGGCATCAAGTACGCCGTCGCGCTCGCGCCGTACATCGTCGTCGGCGATCGCGCCGTCGCGCCGCTCGGCGAGGCGAAGCCGGAGTGGGAGATCATGGCCCTGCTCGCCCGCCGCATCCAAGAGCAGGCGCGCGCACGCGGCGTCGAAGGCGAGCTGGCGACGATCGACGACCGCTTCACGCAAGGCGGGCGTTACGGTCCGGAAGACGACGAGGCCGTGCTCGATCGCATCCTGCAGAACTCGTCGCCCACGCGCGGGACGACGTGGGCCGCCGCGCAGAAGGCCGGAGCAATCCCAGCGCGGTCCATCGGCAACTGGGGCACCACCAACGGCATCGGCAGCGAGGTCGAACCGCAGGGCAGCCTCGCGCCGTCGCGCATTCACGTCGAGGGCAAGCATGCGTGGCCGACGCTCACCGGCCGGCAGCAGTTCTACCTCGATCACCCGTGGTTCTTCGAAGCAGACGAAGTGCTGCCGCGATGGAAACCGCTGCCCGGCGTCGGCGGGCGTTATCCGATCCTGCTCACCGGCGGGCACACGCGCTGGAGCATTCACGCCATCTGGCGGGCCGAGCCGACGATGCTGCGCCTGCAGCGGGGCGAACCGTCGATGTGGATGGCGGTCGAGGACGCGCGGGCGCGGGGCATCGCCGACCACGACCTCGTGGTCGTGCGCAACGACCAGGGATCCTTCCGCGTGCGGGCCCGCCTCTCGCCGGCGGTCGCGCCGGGCGAAGCGATCATCTACCACGCCTGGGAGCCGCTGCAGTTCCCCGGCTGGCACAGCAACATGGAAGTCGTCGCCTCGCCCTACAAGCCTGTCCACCTGATCGGCGACTACGGCCACCTCCGCTACCGCGTCTTCCAGAGCGGCATCATGCACATCCCCCGCGGCGTCCCGGTGGAGATCGAACGGGCTGCCTGAAGAGCATCCCTTCGGCTCGTTGCGCCCGCCCGGGGTTTCCCAATCTCCTGCGCGTTGCGCTGCCGAAGGGTCTCGCCGGTGTGCAGCGACCGTCTGACATCCTCGTGGATCAGGTGAAGGCGATCGACAACCGACGGCTGCGTCGCAAGCTCGGCCCGCTACCGGATCCGTACCTCGACGAGCTACGCCGAAAGCCGTTGCTCCTGGATGCCCGCTTGCGCGGGCATGACGGGCTTCAATTCACAGGGCCGATGGCCTCTGTCGACGACTGTGCCGTGGCCCTGCGCGATCACTGCCGGGCAAGGAGAGAATCGGGGGGTCTTGAGCGCGAAGACCTTCCCCTTCGGCCACCCGTTCCGGAGCAAGCGGCATGGAGGAGTTTTCACTGTCACAGCGTGCGTCGGTCGGGAAAACGAGCAAGCAAGCGGCACGACTCGGCGCGATCGATCCTGTCGTGGCCGCGCAGCCGCTAGGCCGGGGGCGCGGCATCTATCGGGACGCCATCCGCGCCCGGCCGTGACTCGATCAGCGGGCCGAGGCCATTTCGGCTTTCCCGATAGAGCTGTCGTAACAGCAACAGTCCCGGCCGGCATTCGCCCCGTGCGATGGCGTGAATCATGACGCGGACGCGGGCGTTGAGCGGGGTCGGGACCCCGAAGCGAAGGCCGCGCGTGACCACCTCACCGTTCAGGTAGTCGACCGCCGGTTCCCGGCCGCGCTCGATGGCGGCCAGCATCGAGGAGCGGAGCCGTCGATACTTCGCGCCGACGGCGAGCAGCAGCGCGTGCTTCGCCATGAGCGACGGCGAGCCGGGACCGTACACATCCGCCGGCGTCAGCGCCACCCACTCCAGGTCAACGGTCCCGACGACTTTCTCGAGCGAAATGCCGCACGCTCGCGCCACCGCCACCGCTTCGGTCATCACCTCCAAACCGAGCCGCCGCACGAACCGGTAACGCATGAGGACGCCAAGGCGATCGCCGCCGATCGCGCCGAGCGAGCTGATCGCGCAGTTGATGGCGAGCTTGCTCCACCGGCTGCCGGTCAGGTTGCTGGTCACGTGCGCGGGCCCGATGCCCGCCAGCACGCGGGCCAGGGTCGACAGGCGGGGATCGCCCGGGCCGGCGCCGCCACCGATCACGAACCCGCCGGGCGCCGTCCGTTCGTACACCCCGGGAGCCAGCATCGACGCGCCCCAGGCCACGATAGCGCCCAGCGTCCGCTCGGCCCCGACGATCTCGGCCACCCGTGCCTCGCAGAGGCCGTTCTGGAAGCAGACCATGGCGCCGGCCGGCGCCAGATAGGGCGCGGCCGCCCGCGCTGCCTCTTCGACCTGCGGCGGCTGCGTGGCCAGAAAAACGAAGTCGAACAGCCCCGCGCCGGGCGGGATGGCGACGTGCGCGCGGCCTCGCACCACGCGGCGCTCGCTGCCTTCGATGATCTCGAATCCGCGCCGGTTGATGGCATCGGCGATCGCCTCGTTGTGGGTGACCGCCACCAGCTCGCACTCTTCGCGCAGGAGCGCGGCGGCCGTGATACCGCCGATGCCCCCACACCCCATCAGCAGGATTCTCGGTCTCATCGTTGACGTTGTGCCGCCCCCCACCGCGCCCTTCTACCAGTCGCCTGCCCGCGATACCAGTCACCTGGGAAAAGGTTGTGACGGCGTCAGGGCAGACGCGCGGGTGGTCGGCAATGCCCACCCTATGTGGTCCGCGCAGCGGACTCTCCCTTCCGCCCTCACAGCGAACAGCGTCAGAGCGTCGCAGCTACCCCAGACGTCATTCACGGCACCATCCGCGCGGCCTTGAGGGCTTTGTAGGTCGTGTAGCCGCCGGAGAGGTTGCGCGGGCGGTAGCCGTGTTGGGCGAGGAACCGGGTAGCGTAGTAGGCGCGCTGGCCCACACCGCAGCAGAGCCACAGCTCGCGGTCCTTCGGCAGCTCGCCGTAACGCTGCCGCATCTCGGCAAGCGGAATGTTGACCGCCCCCGGCACGTGCCCCTCTTCGAACTCGTCGGGCTGGCGCACGTCGACAACGAGGGCGTCGGCCTTTCCGATCCGCTCCCATTCCGCCAGCGGCATGTCTCCGGACAGCACGTTCTGCGCCATCATGCCGGCGACGTTGACCGGGTCCTTCGCCGCCCCAAACTGCGGCGCATAGCACAGCTCGGCCTCAGCGAGGTCGTGCACGGTGGCGTTGAACTGGATCGCCGTAGCGATGACGTCGATCCGCTTGTCCACCCCTTCGCTGCCGACCGCCTGGGCGCCGAGCACCCGGCCATCGGGTACGGAGAAGAGCAGCTTCAAGTGCATGGGCTTCGCCCCGGGATAGTAGCCGGCATGACTGCCGGGATGAAGATAGACCTTTTCGAAATTCGTGATGCCGGCGCGGCGCAACCCCTTCTCGCACGCGCCGGTCGACGCGACCGTCATGCCGAGAAAGCCGACCACGGCGGTGGCCTGCACGCCGCGAAACCGCGTCGCGCGGCCCGCAATCGACTCGGCGGCGATGCGGCCTTGGCGACTCGCCGGGCCGGCAAGCGGCAAGACCGTCTCCTGTCCGGTGAGCACATCCTGCACCTCGACGACGTCCCCGATCGCCCAGATGTGCGGGTCAGATGTGCGCATCTGAGGATCGACGACGATGCCCCCGCGCGCCCCGATCTGCAGCCCTGCCGCCCGCGCCAGGGCAGTCTCCGGCCGAACGCCGATGGCGAGGATCACCAGATCCGCGGGCAGCCGGGCGCCGCTTTCCGAGACCACGACGAGCCCGGGGCCATCGCCCTGCTCGATGTGCGCCAGCCCGTCGCCGAGGCGCAGCTTGACCCCAAAGGCTTCGAGATGCGACGCAACGGGAGCCGCCATTTCCGGATCGAGCGGCGGCATGACCTGAGGGAGCTTTTCGAGCACCGTCACCGAGACGTGGCGGTGGAGCAGGTTCTCGACCATTTCCAGCCCGATGAAGCCAGCGCCCACCACCACGGCGCGCCGGGCCCGGCGCTCGGCGATCCAGGCGCGGATCTGGCGCGTATCGGGAATGGTGCGCACGGCGAAGACACCGGGCAGGTCCAGACCCGGCAGCGGCGGGCGGATCGGCGCGGCGCCCGGCGAGAGCACGAGCGCGTCGTATGGCTCGGTTCGCGTCTGCCCCGTGCGCAAGTCCTTCACCGTCACGGTCCTCGCTGCGCGGTCGATGGCGGTCACCTCCGTCTCCGTGTGCACGGCCACGTTGAAGCGTTCGCGGAACGTTTCCGGCGAGGCGATCAGAAGCGTCTTCTCGTCGGCGATGACGTTGCCGACGTAGTATGGCAGCCCGCAGTTGGCGAAAGAAACGTAGGGGCCGCGATCGACCAAGGTGATGGCCACCGACTCGTCAAGCCGACGCAACCGCGCCGCGCACGACGCGCCGCCGGCCACCCCGCCGACGATCAGCACGCGCCGGCCGCCACCTCCGCGCTCGACACTGCGTTCCGTTTGGGACGTTCCATCGCTCATCGCGAACCTCCATGACAAAGCTTCCTCGGAACGTGCTGTGCCCGGGGGGCAGATGTCAAACGGCGGGGTCCACAAAAATCCCTCACCCCAGCCCCTTCCCGCGACACAATGCGCGGAGAGGGCGTGTCGCCCGTTATGCTTGCGCGAGCCGGCATCCAGGCGGAGCACCCTCGGCTTGCTGCCGCCCGCCGTTCGGTGCTTATGTTGGCGGTCTGTGCGCGACCGAAGCCATATCGCGATGCTGTTCATCTTCACCGTGACGGCGGGCTGTAGCGGTCACGACCAGCCGCCCGGAAGGATCGAAGGACTGCGGCGGCCGGCGGCCGCGGTCGCACGGTATGCGGCGGCGCAAGCGGCGGCGCGGCGCGAGATCGACGCCCGCGCGGGAACAGCGCCCTCGGGCGAGGCGAAGCAAATCGTCTTTGGCGACCTGCACGTGCACACGACCTATTCGGTGGACGCCTTCGTCTACTCGCTGCCGCTGTTCGCCGGCGAGGGCGCGCATCCGCCCGCCGACGCGTGCGACTTCGCGCGCTACTGCGCGGCGGTCGATTTCTTCGCCATCACCGATCACGCCGAGGGCCTGACCCCCGAGCGCTGGCAGCAAACAAAGGAAAGCCTGCGTGAATGCGATGCCCGCAGCGGCGATCCGGCGAACCCTGATCTGGTGGCCTTCGCCGGCTGGGAGTGGACGCAGGTCGGCGCGACCCCCGAAACGCATTACGGCCACAAGAACGTCATCTTCCCCGGACTGGCCGACGATGAACTGCCGGCGCGCACGATCACCGCACTGTCGGAAGAAGTGACTCGCCGGACCCCAAACCTGTGGCTCATCCGCAGTCTTCAGCTCCTCGGCCCGTTTGGCTTGAGCGAGTACGCCGACTTTCTCTGGCTGATCGAACGCCTGGCGGCGTTTCCCAACTGCGAAAAGGGGGTCGACACGCGTCAACTGCCCCCCGACTGCCGGGAGAATGCGGCGACGCCGCAGGAGCTGTTCGAAAAGCTCGCGCAGTGGGGCTTCGACACGCTCGTCATTCCCCACGGCCTCGCCTGGGGACTGCACGCGCCGCTGGACGCGCGCCTCGACAACCAGCTCGACCGCCGGCAGCACGATCCCGCACGGCAGACGCTGCTCGAAGTGTTCTCCGGACACGGCAACAGCGAAGAGTACCGGCGGTGGCGCAGCATCGAGGTCGACGCCGATGGCGGCAGGACGTGCCCGCCGCCGAGCCGCGATTTCCTGCCCTGTTGCTGGCGCGCCGGCGAGATCATGCGCGCCCGCTGCGGCGACCTGCCCGCCGCAGAATGCGAGGCGCGCGTCGAAAACGCCAAGCGCCTCGCCCTGGAAGCCAACACGGCCCCTCACCTCGTGTTCCCGGACACACGTCCCGAGGAGTGGCTCGACTGCGACCAGTGCCGGGACTGCTTCAAGCCTGCCTTCAATCTGCGACCGGGCGAATCGGCACAATATAGCCTCGCGATTTCCACCTTCGGCAGCACCGGCGCGAATGCAGAACCGCTGCGCTTCCGCTGGGGGTTCGTCGCTTCGAGCGATGACCACAAAGCGCGGCCCGGCACCGGCTACAAGCAGTACGCGCGGCGCAGCATGACCGACGCCAGGGGCCTGCGCACGAAATGGCACGAACGCATTCTCCAGTCGACCGTCGCCGGCGCACAGCAGGACCGACAGCAGCCGCAGGCCGGCCGTCGCGAGCAGCGCAGTCTCACCGCGCTGCTCGATGTCGAGCGCGTGGCGAGCTTCATGTATCCAGGCGGCCTGGTGGCCGCCCACGCCAGCGGGCGCAGCCGCGCGGCCATTTGGGACGCCCTGAAACGCCGCGAAGTTTATGGCACCAGCGGCCCGCGCATCCTGCTTTGGTTCGATCTCGCCAATGCGCCCGACGGTCCGAAGCCGATGGGAAGCGCCGTCACCCTCGGCACCGCGCCGCGCTTTCGCGTCCGCGCCGTCGGCTCATTCGTGCAGCAGCCGGGATGTCCTGAGGAAAGCGTGCACGGCCTTTCGGCCCGACGGCTCGACCGCCTCTGCCGCGGCGAGTGCTACCACCCCGGCGACGAGCGCCACCGCATCGCAGCCATCGAGGTGGTCCGGATCCGCCCACAGATCGCGGCGGGCGAGCGCGTCGACGAACTCATCGAAGATCCCTGGCTGCATTTCGATTGCCCGCCCGACCCGACTGGCTGCGTCTTCACGTTCGAAGACAGCGAGTATCCGACCTCCGGCCGCGACGCGGTCTACTACGTGCGCGCCCTGCAGGAAATGACGCCCGCCATCAACGGCGCCAACTTCCGCACGGAGTTCGATGCGCAGGGCAACGCAGTCAAGATCACGCCCTGCTACGGCAACTACCGGACCGATCCTGCCGACGATTGCCTCGCCCCGGTTCAGGAGCGCGCCTGGTCCTCCCCGATCTTCGTCGACCAGCCGCGGTAAGAGCGCCGCTTCACCTCGCACCTCAGAGCGTGTGAAACAATCGTCCGGCTGGAGCACTGCTCCACCCCTCAAGAATGGGGCCGGCACGACGGCGCCCCACTTTTGACTGCTCCCGCCCTTCCGTCGGTAGGACGGCCGACAGTCGATAACTCCTGCACCACGCGATCCTGGCCGTCCGGACGAAGCCGCGAAAACCGGAACCGGAGGTAGTTCTCGCCCGCGCCTGGCCACCGGCTCACGGGTTCACGGGCTGACCCCAAT
>JBBITY010000014.1:17034-19742 GCA_037440565.1 Desulfurellales bacterium | reverse complement strand
ATGCGCGCGGTCGAGAAGTTCGAGTACCAGCGCGGCTACAAGTTCTCGACCTACGCGACGTGGTGGATCCGGCAATCGGTCAGCCGGGCGATCGCCGACCAGGCCCGCACCATCCGCATCCCCGTCCACATGATCGAGACGATCAACAAAGTGGTGCGCTCGTCGCGCTACCTCGTCCAACAGCTCGGCCGCGAACCGACGCCAGAAGAGATCGCGCAGAAGATGGAGATGCCGCTCGACAAAGTGCGCAATGTCTTGCGCATCGTCAAGGAACCGGTGTCGCTCGAGACGCCGATCGGCGACGAAGAGGAAAGCTCGTTGGGCGACTTTGTGGAGGACCGGCAGACCGTCTCGCCGGCTGATGCCGCCGTTTACACGAGTCTGGAGGAGCAAACGCGCAAGGTGCTCGCGACGTTGACGCCGCGCGAGGAGCAGATCCTCCGCATGCGCTTCGGCATCGGTGAGAAGTCCGACTACACGCTGGAGGAAGTCGGCCAGCGCTTCGCGGTCACTCGCGAGCGCATCCGGCAGATCGAAGCCAAGGCGCTGCGCAAGCTGCGCCACCCGAGTCGAGCCCGATCGATCGAGTCCTTCGTCGGCAATTGAGGTGGTGGGTGGCCCAACCGGTAGAGGAGGGGCGTAAGGGAGGCAGCGAATGCTCAAGACCAGCGAACTGGAGAAAGAGCTGCGGAGGTGGCGGGAAGCGCGGGCCCGAAAACAGGCCACACGACAGGTGCCGAGTGATCGGCGGACCGTCCGCGTGAATGGGCAAGAAGTGGTGGTAATCACCAAACCAAAGCGCAGTCTCGCCTGATCCCTTGTCAGGCAACCCCTCCGGGTGGAGCGATGCGCGCCCCCCCAAGAATGGGTACCGGCGCAGCGCACCTCGGCTCGAGGGCGGGAGCACTGCTCCCGTACGGCCGGACCTGTCCCCGCCGGGTTTTTTCACAACCTCTGGGCGCTTCGCGGGCGCCGTGCCCGCGGAAGGAACTTGCCTCGGCTGCGCGGCGCGCGTATCGTGATCCGGACATGTTGTCAGGCGCGATCACGGCGCGGGGGTGGTTGGCGGTCGTCGTCGGAATGATGGTCCCAGCCGTCGCCGGCGCGCAGACCATCCACTACGTGTTGACGGCCGACAGCCAGGTGGTCCGGGTCTGCGCCGCCTGCGATGGGCCGGCCGGCCCGGCCGAACCTCTCGAAGGCATCTTCGATCTGACGGTGATGCCCGTGCCATCCGAGTATGCCGTCGAGGCCGTCACCGCGGTCCACTGGGAGAGCGAATCGCTCACCATCCGCGGCGCAGGGTTTTTGCAGCGGCTGGGAACGGATCGCGCTGCGATGGTGATCGACGCCCGCGTGAACGGCGCGCCCGTTTTGCTCACCAGCGGGCGGCGGCAACGCTGGTCGGCCGGCGACTTTCGCATTCACCTCGCCACGCCCCGAGGTGCCGATGAGGGCTACGTTCTGGACATCGTCGCCGTGCCGGCTGCGACCACCGGGCCCGACGCCGACAGCGATGGCGTCCCGGACAGCTTGGACAACTGCTCGGCGGTGAGCAACTCGGACCAACACGACGGAGACCGCGATGGTTTGGGGGATGCGTGCGACGCCTGTTCCGCGACCGCTGCCGGCGAGCCCATCATGGCGGACGGCTGCGCACCGAGTCAGCGCTGCGCCTGCGAGGGACCGGGGCCAGATGAGGAATGGCCGAGCCAGCGCGCATACGTGCAGTGCGTCGCGCGCGCGCTCAAAGCGCTCCGCCGCGAGGGCAAGCTCTCCCGTTCCGAGGTGCGCCAGAAGATCCAAGATGCCGTGCGCTCAGGATGCGGAAGCCGCATCCTGGCTCTTGGCTAAGAGCCTACCTAGAAAATGCTCTACGCCCCGGCCTCACCCGGCCCGCTACCGCTTGTGCGTGCCGCCGTACCCGTGCGTCGATTCGACGGCTGATTCGGTGGCGCTGTTCAAGTAGGCCAGAATTCCCGGTGCGTCGAAGTACTCGAAGCAGTACATCGACGCCGCGCCGAGAATGAGGCCGTAAATAAACTCACGCACAACCAACTCCTCGAGGCGCACTATAGCCGCCGAGGCCGGGCGAGGTCAAAATGCGCCGCGTGCGTCGCAGCCCGTTGAAAAGCGTGTCGCCCTTCGCGACGCCGCTTCGCGGCGCCCAGGGGGACGGAGACGTGTGGTGGCCGAAAGGAGAAACCGCTCATGCGGAGGCGCGCCGCAAGGCGCGTCTCGAACCATGGGCGGTTTTTCAACGGGCTCCTAGGGGAAGACGATGGTCGCTGGCCGGCCGCCTTCGAGAAACGGGTCATTGGCCGTCGTCTGCAGCTTGCCCAGTGCGTCGAAGCGGTCGATCACCAAGCCCAGCACGGGCGATCCCACGCCGCGCACGATCACATGCGCCGTCTCACCGCCCAAAGTGGAGCTGCTGAGCGTCCCCAAGGGGTTGGACGAGCTACTGGCGGGACACTTCAATCGGAACGACGACGAGAAGACTTGCTCGAACTCGTTGACGATTGCCAACTGCACGGTCGTCTCGGTGAACCGCTGGGTCAGGAGGTCCTGCTCGCAGGGCACGAGTACCATTTTGCTGCTGGTGCTGTTCTGACGGGTCAGCACCTGGAAGTGGAGCCGGTCCGGACACTCTTCGTAGACCGCCCCGTCGAGGTCGACGACACCGTCGAACGTGCCCGGCACGAGGC
>JBBITY010000014.1:0-17012 GCA_037440565.1 Desulfurellales bacterium | reverse complement strand
TAGCCGACGGTCTCGCCGTCGCTGTCGAAGACGATCGCCCGGCCCTGCAGGACGTTGTGTGCGGACAGCTCGCGTTCGCGCGGCACCACGGCGCACTTGAGTTCGCCAGTGCCGTCAAACGGTGGGACCGCGGTCCGCGTCACGACATTGTTGGTCCCGTCGCTGGCGAGCCACGACAGCGGCTGCTGCGGGCTGAGGGCCACGAAGAAACCGATTTCGATGCAGTCCGTCAGGCGCACGTAAAAGCACTGCAGCTCCACGTCCAGATTCGACATGTTGATCAGTTCGATCCGCGTATTGGTGGTCCCGCTGAACTTGACGTACGGGAAGACCACCAGGGCCGAAGCAAGTCGCTGGGCCGGAGGCACGCCGTTGGCGACGGCAAACGCGATCTGGCCGTCGGCGATCGGGGTTGGAGTGTACGAGGCGGGGTCCGTGGTTGCCGTCGGCGTTCGCGTCGGCGTCGGTGTGCGCGTCCAGGTGGCCGTACGCGTCGCGGTGGCGGTACGTGTCGATGTCCGCGGCGGCGTCGAGGTGCGGGTCTGTGTTCCCGTGCGGGTCACCGTCGGCGTCCGCGTACCGGTCGGCGTGTAGGTCGGCAGCGGACTGGGCGTTGCCGTCGGCTTGGCATACGGCGACAGCCGCCACGATTTGATCGTGCTGCTCAACGACCGCAGGATTGCTCCCCAGTCGATGCCCTGCAGCGCGCTGCCGTTCCCGGCGCCGAGGGCGCTAGTCGAGGCCCACCCCAGGAAGGCGGCCAGCACTCCGACACGCACCAGCGTCCGTCTCATGTCGTTCTGCGCCGCCTTCGCACCGCTACGGGAATCGAATTCCCGCTGCGCGCCCGCCCCGCAAGGCCGGCTCGTTGGCGGCCGCTACTGCCGTTGAATTCGACGTGAAGCGGTCGATGATCATTGCCAACACCGGCATCTGTACTCCGCGGACGACCGCGTGCCCGGTTTCGGTGCCGAGGGTGTCTCGCCTGAACACGTTGCCGATCTTGTACAGTGACCGGCGGCTGTAACAGTCCACAGTCACGGACGCCGACAGTTGATCCTCGAACTCGTTGTACACGGTGAACTGGACGGTGGCCGAACCGCCGACCTGATTCTCCAGATCCTCGGTGCACGGCGCCAGGACGATCTCGCTGTCCGATTCGGCTTTGCTGGCCACGAAGGCGAAGTGCATTTCGTCGGGGCAGCGGGCGTACATGGAGCCGTCCAACTCGACGGCGCCGGAGAACTCGCCGTCGGAGATGCGCTGGAAGCCGACGGCCCCGTACCCGAGGGTCTGCCCGTCCGATCCGAACACAATGGCGCGTCCCTGGATGGCGTTGTGCGCGTGTACTGCCGGCTCGTTCGGTTCAACCACGCACTTGAGTTCGCCGGAGCCGTTGAAGGGCGGAACGGAGAAGTGGGCGGCGTAGTTGCTCAGGCCCTCGCTTGCCAGCCACGACACCGGTTGGTTCGCGGTCAGGCTGACGAAGAACCCGATCTCGAAGCACGCCTCGCCGTCGACGTAAAAGCAGGAGACGTTGGTGGCCCGCCCAGTCAGATTGACGAGTTCGATGCGCGTGTCGCGAACCGCACCGCCGCCCTCGCTGACCACCAGCGGATAGATGAGCACGGCCGACGGGAGGCGTTGGGGTGGTGCACTCTCCGCAGAAATCGCATGGACGCCAACGAGACCGAGGGATATCACCGCGGCCAGCAATGATCCGACGCGCACCCGCATATCTGCTTCCTCGGCGACCCCCTTGCGTGAGGCCGCATCTTAAGCGCGAGGGGGGGCTAAATCAACCCAAAAGCCGGCCGCGGTTGCGCTGCCATAAATGCCTGGATTAATGATGGATTGATGCCCGACGACGCGCCGCGCTTCTGCACCGCCTGCGGGGAGCGATTGGTGCCGGCGTCCGCGGCCGGCGCGCCCGGCTTCCGCGCCCGCTGTCCGGCCTGTGGGTGGGCGATGTATCGAAACCCAGCCGTCGGGGTCGCGGTCGTCGTGCTCGATGGATCGAGCATTCTCCTCGGCCGCCGCGCCCGCGGGCGCTACGCCGGGAGGTGGTGCATTCCGTGCGGCTATGTGGAGTGGGACGAGGACATTCGCGATGCGGCCCGGCGCGAAATGCTGGAGGAGACCGGGCTCGTCGTCGAGCTGGGCGACGTGTGCGCCGTCCATTCCAACTTCCACGATCGGGAGCGGCAAACGGTGGGGGTTTGGTTTTGGGGACGCGCCGTGGGTGGCCGCCTGCAGGCCGGCGACGACCTCGATGCCCTGCGATACTTCCCGCTCGCCGAGCCACCGCCGCTGGCATTTCCCACCGACGCGCAGGTCATCGATATGGTGCGGCGGGTCGAGCGCCGATGAAGACATCCCTCCGGGGGGCGCGGCGCTCCACTTCTCGAGAACGGTGACCGTGCAGCGCGGCGGCAGTCTCGAGGGCGGAAGCACTGCTCCCGCCCGTGCCACCGGGTTTTCCAGAAGGGCCTCGCTCAGTTCAGCAGCGGCGCCGGCTCTGCGGCGCTCAGGCGCCGTTCCTCGTCGATCGCCTGATCGACGTCCGAGCTGGTGTTGTGCTCGAACTCGAGGATGCCGAGCGCCCCGAAGCGCTCTCGCTGGCGGTCGGAGAGCAGGCCCAGACTCTTCACATTGGGCACGATCTTCTCGAACAGCCGGCGGCGAAATTCCCTGGCGAGCGGCGACTGCAGTGAGATTTCGATGCAGGCCGAGCGCGAGCGCCATGAGCGCGAGGACTCGCGGTCATCGTGACACCCTCTTTCCTTTCGGGATCGTTCTCAGAAAATCCGTACCCAGGTACGAGAGAAAGACGCGGGACAGCTCCCTGGGAAGCCGCTCGTCTGAGAGGCCCAGCACCGGCGGTTGCAGGAGGACGGCGTGGTTCAAAGTGCCGATGAGCACTTGCAGGCCAAAGCCCGCGGCGAGCTCCGGGTCGGCATGTCGAATCTCATCGCGGCGCCGGTTGGGGAGGGCTACCTTTTTTGCCGGACCCGAGGCTATTGTTGTTGACCTGATGCTCCCGTTCCGTCCCCCGCGCACGCACACACCGGCACACCCGCACACCTGTGCGCGCTTCTCCCTCTATGTCCACATCCCGTACTGTGACTCCAAGTGCCCGTACTGCGATTTCAACTCGTACGGAGCCAAGCGCTGGCCGGAAGCGGCATACCGGGCCGCGCTCATCGCGGAGCTGGAGCACTACGCGCAGACCGAGCCGTGGCGGGGCGCTGCCGTGCAGACGGTGTTCATCGGTGGTGGAACGCCCTCACTATTCGCACCAGAGTCGATCGCGGAGCTCTTGGAGGCGGTTTGGCGGCTGTGGCCCCGTGGCCAAGACCGCGGCCTGGAGATCACACTCGAGGCCAACCCCGGAACGGTCGATGCGCGAACGCTGCGCGGCTTTGCCGCTGCCGGGGTGAATCGCATCAGCTTCGGCGTGCAGTCATTTCATCCCCACCATTTGGCGCGCCTCGGGCGCATCCACGACGCTGCGCAAGCGGTCGAGGTGATTGGGCTGGCCCGCGCCGCGGGTTTCGACAACATCGGCCTCGATTTGATGTTCGCGATTCCCGGGCAGACCGTGGCGGAGTGGGAGGCCGACTTACGCACCGCGGTCGAGCTCGCGCCGGACCACGTCTCCGCGTACAACTTGACCTTCGAAGAAGGGACGCCGTTCGCGGCTCTGCGGCGGCGGGGGGTTCTGCAGGCGCTGCCGGAAGAGATCGAGGCCGCCATGTTCACCTGCGCGCAGGACATCCTCGGCGCTGCGGGTTTTCGGCACTATGAGATTTCCAACTATGCTCGGCCTGGGCGCGAATGCCGCCACAACCTGAACTACTGGCAAGGTGGCGAGTACCTTGGGCTCGGTGCGGGCGCCCATTCGTTTTCGCGCGTGCCCGTGCCAGGATGCCGCTGGGGCAACGAAAAGAATCCCAGCGCCTACATGGCCCGGGTCGCGGCCGACGGGCAGGCGCGCGTGTTCGAGGAACGGCTCACCGTCTCCCAGGCTCGCGGCGAGTTCGTTTTTCTCGGCCTGCGCTGCCGCGACGGCTTCGACAATCGCGAGTTCGCTCAACGCTTCGGCCTGGACTTCCTCACCGCCTTTCCGCACGCCGCGTCTTTCGCCCGCGACGGCCTGCTGGAACTCGCCGCCGAACATACCCGCCTGACGGACCGAGCCTTGCTCCTGGCCGACAGCATCTTCGCAACGTTTCTGTAGGTGGGCTGGACGCCACGAGGCCCCTCACCCGTCATGTGTTGCGACTGCGGTTCCGCCCCGTCTTGCCGGCGCGCGCACAACCTGGCATGTGACTGTGGCGAGAGCACGCCACTCCTCGGCCTCGCACCTACCCGAGAAAGGAGACTGCCATGCGCACCAGACGTGAAGCGGTCATCGTTGCCACGGCGCGGACCGGCCTTGCGAAATCATTTCGTGGCTCCTTCAACCTCACCCGACCGGACGACATGGCCGCACACTGCGTCAAGGCCGTGCTGCAAAAGACGCCGCAGCTCGACCCGGCGGAAATCGACGACGTGGTGATGGGCACCGGCTTTCCCGAAGGACCACAGGGGTTCAACGTCGGCCGCAACGTCGCGCTGCTCGCCGGCCTCCCGATCACGGTGCCGGGTTCCACCGTGAGTCGCTTCTGTTCGTCCGGCCTCAACGCCATCGCGGTGGCCGCGCACATGGTGGAGAACGAAGGCGCGGATGCCGTCATCGGCGGCGGGCTGGAGTCGATCACCATGCTGCAGAACGACTTCAACAAGAACAATCTCTTCAACCCGTGGCTGTTGGATCACAAGAAGACGATCTACATGCCGATGGGCTTGACCGCCGAGGTGGTCGCCGAGCGGTACCGGGTGAGTCGCGAATCGCAGGACGAGTTCGCCCTGATCTCCCAGCAACGCACGGCGGCGGCGCAGAAAGCGGGCAAGCTGAAGGACGAGATCGTGCCGATGACGGTCACCATGGAGCTGACCGACAAGGCCACGGGCGAGAAGTCGCAGAAGCAGGTCACCGTCGACCGCGACGAGTGCAACCGGCCCGACACGACCATGGAAGGGCTGGCGAAGCTGCCGCCGGCGTTCAAGGAAGGCGGCACGGTCACGGCGGGCAACTCCTCCCAGTTCTCCGACGGGGCGTCCGTGTGCCTGATCATGTCGGCCGAGCGCGCCCAGACGCTCGGCATCGCGCCGCTCGGCTTCTTCCGCGGCTTCGTGGTCGCGGCGTGCGAGCCCGACGAAATGGGCATCGGGCCGGTATTTGCCGTGCCCAAGCTGCTCGAGCGCGCCGGGATGACGCTCGATGATATCGACATCATCGAGCTGAACGAGGCCTTCGCGTCGCAGGCCGTGTACTGCCGCGACCGGCTGGGCATCGACCAAGCGAAGCTCAACCCGAACGGCGGCGCGATCTCCATCGGCCATCCCTACGGCATGACCGGATCGCGCATGGTGGGCACGCTGCTCTTGGAGCTGCGCCGGCAGAAAAAGCGCTGGGGCATCGTCACCATGTGCGTGGGCGGCGGCATGGGCGCCGCAGGGCTGTTCGAAGCCGCGCTGTGATCTGGAAGGCTTCACCGCCTCCTTCGTGCTTTCGGTCTGTCGCGCTTTCGCGATCTCAGTGGGTTGATTCCATGAACTACGTGAACCTCGGTCGCATCGGCCTTCAGGTGAGCCGCCTCTGTCTCGGCACGATGAACTTCGGGCCCGAGACCAGCGAGCGGGATAGCCACGCGATCATGGACGCGGCGCTGAACCTGGGCATCAACTTCTTCGACACCGCCAACGTCTACGGCTGGAAGCGCGGCGAAGGGATCACTGAACAAATTGTCGGGCGCTGGCTGGCCCAGGGCGGCGGGCGGCGGGAGCAGATCGTCCTCGCCACCAAGGTGTACGGCCGCATGGGTGAGGGGCCCAACGACCGCGGGCTGTCCGCCTACCACGTCCGGCGCGCCTGCGAGGAGAGCTTGCGGCGGCTGCGGACCGATCGCATCGACCTGTACCAGATGCACCACGTGGCGCGGGACACGCCGTGGGACGAGATCTGGCAGGCGATGGAGCAGCTTGTGCGCGAGGGAAAGGTCATTTACGTGGGCAGTAGCAACTTCGCCGGGTGGCAAATCGCAACTGCCAACCAGCTCGCGGCGCGGCGCAACTTCCTCGGCCTGGTCAGCGAGCAGAGCAGGTACAGCCTGCAGACGCGCGCGATCGAGTTGGAGGTGATCCCGGCCTGCCGGGCGTATGGCGTCGCCCTGCTCCCGTGGGGTCCGCTCGCGAGCGGCGCGCTTGCCGGCGGCGCGCTGCGTCCGCCGTCGGCGGGGCGGCGGGCGAGCCAGAACGCGCAAGCAATAGTGCAGCGCCACCGCGCCCAGATCGAGCAGTACGAGCAGTTTTGCGCCGAGCTGGGCGAGTCGCCGGCCACGGTGGCGCTGGCCTGGTTGCTCGCCAACCCGAACGTGACGGCGCCGATCATTGGCCCGCGGACGATGGAGCAGCTCACCGGCGCTCTGCGGGCGCTGGAGATCACGCTCGACGCAGCGGCGATGCGGCGTCTCGACGAGATCTGGCCCGGCCCCGGCGGCGAAGCGCCCGAAGCGTACGCGTGGTAAGCCCTGCGGCCAAGCCAGCCACGGCGGCGGCCTGTCTCGAGAATTCCCGGCCCCCTCGCCCTCCCCCGCTCCTGCGGGTGATGGTTCACCCCCACCCACGAATCGGGTTGCTGGACACCACTCCCTCTCGCCGCACCTTTGCGCGGGAAGCGGGCTGGGGTGAGGGGGCCATCTCGACTGCAGCGCCAACTGCCGGCAGTGACCGCGGGCACGCGCCGCCGCTCCGGGCGCTCCCCAATGCGCGAAGGCGAGAGCGGAGGGGGAGGGATTCGAACCCCCGAACCCTTTCGGGTTGCCGGTTTTCAAGACCGGTGCCTTAATCCACTCGGCCACCCCTCCACCAAGCTGCCCACGGGCGTTCCTTCAGGCGCCCGAACTCTTCCCCGATTACTGGCTCGACGGCGGGTTTGCAAACTGGGCTGTCCGCTCGCAAAGTGAACGGGGCTAGCCCGGCTCCCATTCGAAGGCGAGCTGGTGCTTCTTCTTGGTGTTGCAGTCCTTGCACGCGGGGACGACGTTGCCCTTGGTCGAACGGCCGCCGCGGATGAGCGGCACGAGATGATCCATGGTCAGCGCCTTTGCGCCCACCCGTCGGCCGCAGTAATAACACACGCCGGCGGCGCGGCGCCGCTTCCACCATTGCGAGGCGCGCAGCTCGCGCGCTTTCGCCCGCTCGCGGCGCAGTTGCTCGTCGGTCACCTCGACCAAAAAAGTACTGTTCGGCATGGAACCCCCGAACCCTGGAACCCTCGGAGCTCGTGAAAAAATTCCACGGGGTGGAGCAGCGCGCCACCCCTCGAGAATGACGCCATGCATTCGCTCACATGATTCGCTCACATAATCTTGAGGGCGGGAGCATTGCTCCCGCCCCGGCTTCACGCGACTGCGGACCTCGCCGTCGAGTTCCTCACGCACGCTCTCAGGCCCTCACCGCTTGGGATACTGCCGCTCCACCCAGGCCAACGCTTCCTCGCGCGAGGTCAGCTCGCCTTCCAACTGTTTCGTCTCGACCTCGCGCAGGATCTCCGCGTAGAGCGGTCCGCTCGGGTAGCCGAGGGCCAGCAAGTCGCGGCCGCGCACGAGCGGCGGCGGCTTCAGTTGCTGGGCGCCGAACTCCTCGCGCTTGGCGCGGCAGAACTCGTAGCAGCGGAGATCGCCGTGCGAGGCCAGGGCGTCGATGCGCGCCAGCTCCAGCAACTCCTCGATGCCCTCCTCGGCCAGAAAGCGCCGCAGGGTGCTGAGGCGCATCTCCGGGGCGTGCATCAACCGCAGGTGGCTGCGCACCAGGTAGCCCACCCGCTCGCACACCTCGCGGCTGCGCCGCAAGCGCTGGCAGACGGCGACCGCCATCTCCGCGCCCACCTCGGCGTGGCCGTAAAAAGTGATGCGCTCGCCGTCGCGACCGGCGCACCGCGGCTTGGCGACGTCGTGCAGCAAGGCGCCGAGCGCCAGCGTCTCGGCTGGCCCCTTGAGCTGGTCGAGTTGCCCCAGCAAGAGCAGGGTGTGGCGAAAGACGTCGCCCTCCGGGTGATAGTCAGGTGACTGCTCGACCCCCTTGAGGGCCGAGACCTCGGGGAGAACTTGTTCCAGCAGCCCCGTTTCATCGAGCAACTCGAAGCCGCGCCGCGCCGCGCCCTCGACGAGGATGCGCACGATTTCCTCCCCGATGCGCTCCCACGCGATCCCTTCGATCTCCGGAGCAAGCCGTCGAATGGCTGCGAGGGTGACGGGCTCGATCGCGTAGCCCAGACGGGCGGCGAGGCGCACCCCGCGCAGCATGCGCAGGCGGTCTTCATGAAACCGCTCCGCGGGGTCGCCGATGGCGCGGATGACATGCGCCGCGAGGTCGGCCTGGCCGCCGACGTAGTCGAGCACCTCGCCGGTGTCCGGGTCGCGGAACATGCCGTTGATGGTGAAGTCGCGCCGGCGCGCGTCCTCTTCGGGCGTGGCGAAACGGACACTGATGGGATGGCGTCCATCGCGGTATTCGGCGTCGGCGCGAAAGGTCGCCACCTCGATCGATTGCCCCTCGACGACGACGAGGACCACGCCGAATTGCGCCCCCACCGGCACCGTGCGCGGGAAGAGCTCCTGCACCACGTCCGCCGTGGCGTCGGTGGCGATGTCGAAGTCGGTTGGCTTCTCGCCCCGCAGCCAATCGCGGACGCAGCCGCCGGCGAAGTAGGCGCGGTAGCCGTGCGCGCGCAAGCGCGCGATCACCGCCCGCGCGCGCCGCTCGGCCGCGCTGGGGCAGGGGTCAAACGCCGGGGCCCCGGCGCCGGGGTGTGCATCGCGTGCAGCCATCGCGTGTCGCAGTCTAGTCTCCGCCCCTATTGCCGGCAACGCGACGGGCCGCCGGGGCTCCTCCCCGGACCGGTTGAGTCGGCAGCCGAATCGGAGCACGATTGCGCTGGCATGTCGACGCGCGCCGCCAATCTGCGATCGCTGCCATCGGTCGATCGCCTCTTGCGCCACCGGGATCTGGCGCGGGCCACCGAACACTACCCGGCGCCGCTCGTGACCGACGCGGTCCGTCGCGTCCTCGATCGCGCGCGGGCCGACGCGGTGCGCGGGGCCGCAGTTCCCGACATGGAGGCGCTCGCTTCGCGCACCCTCGAAGAGCTGCGCGCGACGGCCGCGCCGTTGCTGCGGCCCGTCATCAACGCCTCCGGAGTGGTCCTTCATACCAACCTCGGCCGCGCGGCCCTCGCGGCGGACGCGGTGCGGGCGGTCGCCGCGGTCGCCGCCGAGGCGAGCAATCTGGAATACGACCTCACCGCGGGCCGCCGCGGTGAGCGCGACGATCACGTCGAGGCCCACCTGTGCGCGCTGACCGGTGCTGGGGCGGCTGCCGTGGTCAACAACAACGCGGCGGCCGTGCTCCTGGCGCTCAATACGCTGGCCGAAGGGCGGGAGGTCGTCGTCTCGCGGGGCGAACTGATCGAGATCGGCGGCTCGTTTCGCATTCCGGAAATTCTCGCCAAGAGCGGCGTCGTGCTGCGCGAAGTCGGAACGACGAACCGCACCCACGCGCGCGACTACGAGCGCGCGATCGGGCCGCAGACGGGGCTGCTGCTCAAAGTGCATCCGTCGAACTATCGCATCGAAGGCTTTGTGGCCGAGGTGCCGTTGGAGGAGCTGGTCGACCTCGGCCGGAAGCACCAGTTGCCGGTGATGGAAGACCTCGGCAGCGGCGCGCTCATCGACCTGAGCGCCTACGGCCTGCCGCGCGAGCCGGTGGTGGCGGAGCGCGTACGGCTCGGCGCCGACGTGGTGACGTTCAGTGGCGACAAGTTGCTGGGCGGCCCGCAAGCGGGCGTGCTGGTTGGCCGCCGTGAGGTGGTCGACCGGGTGCGCCGCAATCCGCTCAAGCGCGCGCTGCGCTGCGACAAGCTGACGCTGGCGGCGCTGGAGGCGACGCTGCGCCTCTACCGCACGACGCCGGACCTCGCCGCCGCGCTGCCGACCTTGCGCATGCTGACGCGTCCGCTGGCCGAGATGGAGTCCGTGGGGCGGGAGGCAGTCTCGCTGCTCGAGAAGGCATTGGGGTGGGAGTACAGCGTTGAACTCGTCGACGCCGCGTCGGAGATCGGCAGCGGCGCTCTGCCAACCGAGACCCTCCCCAGCAAGGCCATCGCGATCGCGCATCCGCGCGTCGGGCCGCTCGATATTGCCGCGCGCTTCCGTGCCAACGAGCCACCGATCATCGGGCGTGTTCACAACAACCGCTTCTTACTCGACCTGCGGTGTGTCTATCGGCCCGACGCTCTGGTCCCACAGCCGCGCGCCGAATGACGCTGATCGCCCTATGCCCGTCTCCGTCCCCTATCTTCGTCTGAGAGCCCCCTTCTCATGCACGCCATCCTCGGCACCGCCGGCCACATCGATCACGGCAAGACGGCACTGATCAAAGCGCTCACCGGCATCGACACCGACCGGCTGAAGGAGGAGCGCGAGCGCGGCATTTCGATCGACCTCGGCTTCGCGCACTTCGACGTCGACGCCGAGCACGAGGCCGGCGTGGTCGACGTGCCGGGGCACGAGCGCTTCATCCGCAACATGCTCGCCGGCGCGCACGGCATCGATCTCGTGCTGCTCGTGGTGGCGGCCGACGACGGCGTCATGCCGCAGACCGAGGAACATCTCGACATCCTGCACCTCCTCGGGACGCGGCGCGGCATCGTGGCGATGACCAAGGTCGATCTGGTCGAGCGGCCACGGCGGGCAGAGATCCGGCAAGAGATCGAGATCCTGCTCGCGGGCACAGCGCTGGAGGGCGCGCCCATCTACGAAGTCTCCACGGTGACCGGAGAAGGCGTCGAGCGCCTGCGGGTGGCGATCCGAGATGCGCTGCGCGGGTTCGTCCGACCCGAGCCCGCGGGCTGTTTCCGCCTGCCCGTTGACCGCGTCTTCGTGATGCGCGGACACGGGCTGGTCGTCACGGGCACGGCGACGGCCGGCTCGGTGCAGACGGGTACAACGGTGCGCGTCCTGCCGGGCGGATGCGAAGCTCGGGTGCGCGCGGTGCAGGTACATGGCCGGGCCGTCGAGCGAGCCGCCTACGGGCAACGCGTCGCGCTCAACCTCGGCGGCGTCGAACGGGAAGACCTCCGGCGCGGGCACGTCATCTGCGACCCGGAGCTGGACCGCGTGACCGATCGCTTCGATGCATGGGTCGAGCTGCGGCGGGCGGCACAGCGCCCGCTGGCCAACCATGCGACGGTGCGCGTCTACCTCGGCACGGCGGAGGCAATGGGGAAAGTGATCTGGCTCGACGGGCGCCCGGCGCTGTCGCCGAAGGAGAGCACCTACGCACAGATCGTGCTGCGCGAAGCGATTGCCGCGTTCGGGAGCGACCGCTTCATTCTTCGCAATCAACAAGCGCAGGCGACGATCGGCGGCGGAGTTGTGCTGCATCCATTTGCGCCGCGGCCGCAGCAGCGGCCGGACCCCCGCCTCCCGCAGCTTGAGGCCCTGCGCGATGCGGCGACGCCGCAGGCACGGCTCGATGCCTTGCTCGCCTTGGAGACCGCCTTTGCCGTGTCACCCGAGTCGCTGGCCGCCGCGGCCAATCTGCGGCTCGAAGTGGTGCGCGGCATGCTCGGCCGGCATGACGCCCTTCGCCCGCTGCCCAATGCGGCACACGCCGAGGCGTACACGACGGCGGAGAAGTGGGCGCGCTTGCGGGTCGCCGTGCAGCAGGCGCTTGCCGCGTTCCACCGCCAGGCCCCGCGGCAGCCGGGGATGGAGATGGAGTCCCTGCGCTCGCAATTGGCGCCCGACCTGCCGCCCAAGGTGTTCCGCGCCGTCGTCGCGGAGCTCGAAACGGAAGACGTGCTGGTGCGGCAGGACAGCGCCCTGCGATTGCCTTCGCATCGCGTCGGCCTGGACACGGGCGAGCAACGCCTGGCCGAACGTGTCGAGCGCGTGCTGGCCGCGGCCGGCTTGACCCCGCCGGATATCAAGCAGATCCAGAGCGAGCTTCGCCTTCCCGGGCCGCGTCTGCAGGACCTCCTCCTGCAGCTCGAACGCGACGGCCGCGTCGTGCGCGTCACACCGGATCTCTACTTCGCCCCTGCAGCCGTCGAGCGCGCCCGCGAATTGATCCGCCAGCACACCGCCGCCCACGGCCAGATCACCGCCGCCGCCTTCCGCGACCTCCTCAACGCCAGCCGCAAGTTCAGCATCGCCTTGCTCAACTACTTCGACCGCACCGGTTTCACCCTCCGCATCGGCGACGTGCGCAAGCTGCGGCGGTGAGGGGGCGCGCAGACGCTCGATCGCCGAATGCGCCCGGCCGCTGCCGGTTGGGCCGGAGTCACAACCGGGTCGTGCAATGCGGCCCGCGTCCTGCTTATAATGTGTCGTGGATTTGGCCAACCTGCCAGGCGGTGAGCTTATCGCACAAGGGCTTGAAGACCTCCGAGAGGGCCGGGAATCAATCGAGGCGCTTCTGGTAGCCATCGGAGCGCCACGGCTACAGCGGCTCGGCATTCCGGTGGTGCACCTCGCCTCACCCGAACACCGGCTCTACGCGAAGCTCGCGCAGACGAACCCCGACGACGCTCACTCGCGTTACAACGCCCTGCTGCGCCGCCTGGTCAGCTTCGAACGCGCACTCGAATGCGCCGCCCGACGGACGCCGCGCGGCTGTGGAAGTTGATGCGGCGCCTCGGCGCCCAACACGGGGCCGCCGGCCGCGTTTACTTCACTGGGGGCGCCACCGCCGTCCTGCTCGGCTGGCGTTCGAGCACCATCGATGTCGATCTCAAGCTCGAGCCCGGCACCGAGCGGCTCCTGCGGGCCATTCCCGCCCTCAAGGAAGAGCTAGAGATCAACGTCGAGCTCGCCGCTCCCAGCGACTTCATTCCCGAGCTTCCAGGGTGGCGGGAGCGAAGCCTGTACATCGCCCGCGAGGGGCCAGTCGAGTTTTATCATTACGATCCGTACGCGCAGGTCCTGGCGAAGATCGAGCGCGGGCACGATCTCGACTTGATCGACGTTCGGGAAATGATCCAGCGCGGGTACGTCGATCCAGACGTCGTCCTCCAGTTGCTCACGCAAATCGAACCCGAGCTGTACCGTTACCCGGCGATCGATCCGCCGACGTTTCGGCAGAAGGCGGAGGAGATTCTTTCGCAAGCGCGGCGCCGCGCCTGCTGACCGTTCGGGTCGGTCAGGTGAGCGATATGTCGACCGACGTCGCTGCCACCCAAGGCGGGCGTCGGCACGATCACCGCTTCCTGTGCCCCTGCAGGGCGCGGATCTTCCCTTCGACTTCGCCGGCTTCGGGGAAGCGACCGAGTTCGTGTTTCGAGAAGACGAGCTCACCGTCGACCCGGACGTCGAAGACGCCGCCGGCGCCGCGAATCAGCTCGGCATCAACCCCGAATTCCCTTTTGATCGACGCGGCCAAACTGGTCGCGCGCGGCAGGTAGTTTCAGGGCACGCACCAAGTGATCGAGACGCGCATTCCTCGCTCCTCCAGCGACGACGATACGGCGCGCTCGCCTCCAGATCAACTGCAACACCATAAACAGCTCCGTCGCTCTCGGTCGCGGAGAACCGAGGCCTGGGAAATAGTCTATTTCGAGCAAGCGGCGCCCTGCTCCCGCAGTCCTCTGCGGCGTCCCACGGCATTGGTCCCACCGCTCGCCGTGGCGGTCGATCTCGACGGTTGAGGCCGGCGCGATGCCAACGCGGCGGTTGCGTGTTATAAGGTCAACGATGTCAAGGGCCAGCCGGCGTTTTGCGAGCGCGACGTGGCAATCGACAACTTATTCGGGCGGCGGAACGTCACGGCCAAGGAAGGCGCGCACCGTGCGGGTGCCAGCCGAGCTGACGGTGGTGCCGTGACCTCGTCGCTGGCGCGCGCGAGCGTCTGGTTCGGAGGACTCGGCGTGGGCGCCTTTGTTGCCGGTCCGGCCGCGGCGCACTTCGGCCTGCTGCCGGCGATGGCGGGATTCGGCATCTTCGTTCTCGGCATCTTGCTCGCGCTCGTCGGTGCTGTGGTCGGCCTTTGCGCCCTCCTTTGGGGTTCCGTCGGGGCGCGTACTCCGGCGTTGGCCGGCTTCATCCTGGGCGTGGCCGTGGTCGCGACCACGGCCGTCGTCGCCGCGCCCGGCGCGAAATACCCGCGCATCAACGATATCACCACTGATACGGTGAACCCGCCACAATTCGTGCACGCGCAGACGCTGCCCGCCAATGCGGGACGCGACCTGGGCTACCCCGGCGAGGAGTTCGCGCGCCAGCAACGCGCAGGCTATCCGGACCTGCAGCCGCTGCGCCTGGCCGTGCCGCCGGACAGGGCGTTCGCCAGCATCCAGCTCGCGGCGCACAGCATGCCGGGATGGATCATCACCCGCGAAGACATCGGCGCCCGGGCGCTCGAAGGCGTGGACACGACGTGGCTCTTTCGCTTCCAGGACGATTTCGTGATCGAGGTGCGCGAGGCTGATGGCCAGAGCATCGTGGACATGCGCTCGAAGTCGCGCGACGGAAGGGGCGATATCGGCGCCAACGCGCGCCGCATCGAGATGTTCTTCACCCGACTGGCAGGACGGTAAGTCGCCTTACAGTGGGGTCAAACTGGTGGCCCCGTGGGGGAGACGCCGCAGGCTAATCCCCCGCTCGCTTCGTTCGCCGTCCCCTTCGACAAAGGGGCGTTTTTCGTTTCTGCTCTTGCCGCAGGGCCTGCGAAAAAATCCCGGGGGGTGGAGCAATGCCCCCCGAGAACGGTGCCGGTGCAGCGCGGCTGCACTCTTGAGGGCGGGCGCAGTGCTCCCGCCCTTCCGTCGGTGTAACGGCCTGTCCGCGCCGGGATTTCTTCACCGGCTCTCACCTTCTTTCGATAAGGGCGTCGCCGCGCCAGCGGGGAGATTTGGACCTGCGCAGCGGTGTCCTCAACCCGCCGGGATTGCTCCCAGCTCGGGCCGTAACGGCTTCGTGCCGACGCAATCGGCTCACGGGGCCGTGATGCGCACGATGAGCTGGGCGGGCGGCCCGAGGTTGCCCGACGTGTCGCGGACCCGCACCGTGACCAGTGTATCGCCCGGCCGGAACGCGAGGTTCTGCGAGATCAGACCGCAGAACTGCAGGCGCGTCGTCGGCAACACGCAGCCGTGGTGAGTGTCCTCGAGCCAGAGGCACGCGCTTTCCTCGTCGCACCGCCGGCCTTCCTGCCGTTCTTTGCCGTCGACGAAGCGGCAGCCAAAATCGTTCAGGCGATCGCTGATGCTCGGGTCGTCACCGAAGTCGGGGGGATCGATGGCCGGTACGCCGCCGAGTTCGGGTGGCTGGTTATCGCACACCGTGGGGCTTCCGTTGCCGAGCGGGCGCGTGACCTGAATCTGCAGGTCGGGGCGGCCGAAGCCGTTGAAGGTCGAGCCGCCGGGTGGCCGGCCGGACGCGCCCGGCTGCGCTTCGACGACGATGTGGAATCCACTGCTCACCCCCCTCGGGAGCTGGTAAATCGGAATGCCGTGTTCATCCCACGAATCGGGTGGGATCAGGACGGGAACCGCCGTGGCAAGCCCGAAAAATCCGATCACGGGACCCAGGTCCGCCTCCGGCGTCGGCGAGGGCGTGCGCGTCGGCGTGTGCGGCGGGCGACTGGGGGTCGGCGTCGGCAGCGGGGTGATCGTCCGCGTCCGCGTGGGCGTGCGCGTGGGCGATCGAAGCGGCGTGCCGGTCGCCGTGCGGGCCAGCGGACCGGTCTTCGTGAGCGTCGGGGTCGCACTCGCTGTTCGCAATTGACCCGTCGGGGTTCGGGTCGGCGTCAGGCTGCGCGACCGCGTGGCGCTCGCTGTCGGCGTGCGAGTCGCCAGTGGTGTCCGCGTCCGCGTCGGAGTCAGCGTCGGCGTCGGCGTGGCCGTGCGCGTCGGCGTGGCGCTCGGGGTTCGCGTCGCGGTCTGCGTGCGCGTGTTGGTAATGGTTCGCGTGGGGGTCGGCGTGCCCGACGGCGTCGGCGTCAAGCTCGGCGTACGCGTTGCCGTCGGCGGCAGCGGCGTGAAGGTCGGCGGCATCGGCCCGCTCTCCACGCGCAGGACCATCTGTTGCATCGGGCTGATCGTGCCCAATTGATCGCGGACCCGAACGCTGACGCGCGTGTCGCCCGATCGAAACGCCAGGAGGCCATCGACCCGGAGGCAAAACTGCACGCGGCTGGCCGAGGTGACGAAGTTGCTCTGCCCGAAGCCGTCTTGGGTACAGGTCGTGTGGGGCGTCGTGGCGACGGCGAACCGACACGCCAGGTCGTTGAGCGCATTGGAGACGCGCTGGGTGAGCGAAAAGTCGGGCGGATCGATCGCGGCAACGCCGAACTCGTCGCACACCTCGCGGCTGCCGGCGCCGAGAGGGCGGTCGACCTGGATTTGCAGATCCGGACGCCGGCTGGGATCACCCGACGCGCTGTCGAAAGTCGAGGTCCCCACCGCGACGCCGCCTGCGCCCGGCCTGGCCTCGATGACCAGGTTGAAACCCAACCCCGAGTTGCGGAAGAAGACCGATGCTCCGTCGGCGAGGACGCCGAGCGGAGTTGTCACGCGCCCGTCAGCGCTGGCGATACCGAGGAAGGTAATGCGCGGCCCGACGCGCAAGGCCGGCAGGTCCGCCGCCGAGATGCGGCCATCGCGGTTCACATCGGCCGTGCGACAGAACGGCAGGGTGCGGTCGAACAGGCGGGCCACCAGCATTTCCACGTCCGCACCGGTAAAGGCGCCGTCGCAGTTCGCGTCGCCCACCACCTGCGCGTGGAGCGGGCTGCCCCAGCCGCTCCAGGTGAGCGCGACAATGACCAGTACTCCTCTCACGCTCTTGCACGGGCGCCGCATGCCCACTCCAGAGGACTCAGCACCGCGTCGTCGGGCCAGTTGCCAT
>JBBITY010000013.1:17284-20094 GCA_037440565.1 Desulfurellales bacterium | reverse complement strand
TCGGGCTCTTCAGCAAGCTGCGCGAGGTGGACGCGCTGATGACGCCCGCCTTGCAGCGCCGAGTCGTGGAAGTCTTCCCGGAACTGTCCTTCTACGAGCTGAACGGCAGCGAAGCGATTGCGTGGCCCAAGCGGTCACCGCGCGGGCGGCGCGTGCGGCAAGAGTTGCTGAAGCGCCACGGCTTCGCGGCCGTGGTGGATGACCCGGCAGCGCGTCGCCGCAAAGGCGCTGCGCTGGACGATCTCCTCGACGCGTGCGCCGCGTGTTGGACCGCAGCGCGGATCGCGCGCCGCACGGCGCGGCGCATCCCCGCTCAGCCGCCACGCGACCGCCGCGGCCTGCGGATGGAGATCTGGCGGTAGGTGCCGAGCCCCGCCGGCGAGCCGCGATCGCACGATGCGGCGACCGACAGCGACTTCAGTGACCGCGCCCCCTTTGCCTACGCGCTCGGACGCGATATTGGATGCCGATGCGGCGCGACGTCGAGTTTCGAAGCGAGGGCGTGACCTGTCGAGGCTGGCTGTACACGCCCGCTGGCAGCGCCACGCCCTGGCCGACGGTGGTGATGGCGCACGGGTTTTCGGGTGTGAAGGAAATGCACCTGGACGCCTTCGCCGAGGCCTTTGCCACCGCGGGTCTGGCAAGCCTGGTCTTTGACTACCGCGGCTTTGGCTCGAGCGACGGCGCGCCACGGCAGGATATCGATCCGCACGCGCAGATCACGGACTACCGGAACGCGATCAGCTTCGCGCGCCAGGTGCGCGAGGTCGACGGCGAGCGCATCGGCGTGTGGGGCACGAGTTACAGCGGCGGGCACGCGCTCATGGTTGCGGCGCTCGATCGCCGGGTCAAAGCCGCGGTGTCGCAGGTACCGCTGATCGACGGCTGGGAGACCTTCGCCCGCCTGGCAGGCGAGGAGGGACGGGCCGCGTTTGTCAGTCAGATGATCGCGGAGCGCGAGCGCGTCTACGCCGGCGGCGCACCGGCGATGATCCCCGTGGTCGACAACAGCGGCGGGTTCGCCGCCATGGCGACGCCGGACGCCGACGAGTGGTTCGACCGCTTCGCGAGGTCGGCGCCGACGTGGAAGAATGAAGTCACACTGCAATCGCTGGAGCGCCTGCTCGAATACGCGCCCGGACGCTTCATCGACCGCATCGCCCCGACGCCGCTGTTGCTGATCGCGGCCGAGCGCGACTTCATCCCGCTCGACGTCACCGAGCGCGCCTTCGCGCGCGCCGGCGAGCCGAAGCGACTTTGCATCGTCCCCGCCGGCCACTTCGAGGTGTACGAATCGCCCCACTTCGAGACGGCCGCGCGCGAGGCCAGCGAGTGGTTCGTGAAGTACCTGGCGCGCGCATGACCGGGGGAGCGGAAGAATCCCTCGGGGTGGAGCATTGCTCCACCCCTCGAGGGCGATGCCGGCGCGCGGCGGCTTCCGCCTCGAGGGTGGAAGCACTGCTCCCAGCCGCGCGTCGCTGACGCGACCTACAGCAGGGTCGCTTCGTTCAGAAATCCTGACTTCTGGTCGCGCGACGCGTCTTTCCGGCTCTGTGCTGAGCGTGGCCATTGCGCTTGCTGTCGGATCAGGCCTGGTCGGCCGCGCCCCGCCGAGGGGAAAACCATCCGGCCTGGTTTTCCCCTCGGCCTCCCCTTTCCAGGCCGGCCCTCGCCTAACAGCGTAACACCCTGGCTTTCTTCCGGTGCAGGGCGGAGCCCGCGTGAGATGAAAGATCGGTTCTCATCGGATGCGGGGCTGGCGCCGCCGCGCCCGTAGCAGTCCCGCCACGGCGCCGCCCGTGCAGAGGAATGCGAAGAGATCGCCGACGCGCGAGTACACCGTGCGGACACTGCTGGGGCGCACGGTGCCGGCGATCACGTCGCGGCTGAGTGACTGGCTGCGCACGACCGCCCGACCGAGCGGATCGACAATGGCGGAGGGGCCCGATGTCGAGGCGCGCACCAGGTAGCGCCGCTGTTCGACGGCCCGCATGGCGACCATGTCGAAGGCGATCTCCGCGAACTTGCGGTCGTTCAACCAGGTGTCGTTCGAGAGATTGATCAAATACTCGGCGCCGGCTCGCACCCGGCGGGCGGCGATCTCCGGATACATCGCCTCGTTGCAGATCACCACGCCCGCGCGCCCGGCGACGGTCGGCAACGGCGCCGTCGGCCCTCCGGGCGCGAACTCGCGCACGCGCCCGAAGCTGCGGCGCAGGAAGTCCAAGCCCGCAAACGGGAAGTACTCGGCAAACGGCAGGAGATGTTCCTTGTCGTACCGAGCCCGGATGTTGCCCCGCGGCGCAATCAGAAACGCCGAGTTGTAGTAGACGGGATCCTGGTCTCCCTCGAAGCGCGGCCCGCCGGCAACCAGCTCGACGGGGCCAGCGCCGAGGACACGCCCGATCGCCTGCTGGTACAGCGGCTCGTCGTCGAGGAAAAAGGTCATCGCGGACTCGGGCCAGACGACCAGCGCGGGGCGGCTCTCCGCGCGCAGCGCCTGGATCGTCAGGCGCAGGTAGAGATCCAAGTTGCGCCCGTACAGCTCCTGGCGCCACTGCGAACCGAGGTCGAGATTGCCTTGCACGACCGCCACGCGCACCGGCACCGCCGAAGCCGGCGGCTCGCTCGCCCCGCGCAGGCGCATCTGTCCGTATGCGACCGCGAGCGCCGCAACGAGGCCGGCGACGCCGATGCCCGCGATCGCGGATCGGTCGCCCGGCCATGCGCCTTCACGGCCAGGCACCATTCCGCCGCCGCGGCGTTCGCCGCCACCACGACGAAGCTCACCCCGTAGACGCCGGTCATGT
>JBBITY010000013.1:13799-17228 GCA_037440565.1 Desulfurellales bacterium | reverse complement strand
GCCACCTGCACCAGCGAATCGACCCCCGTCTGAGAGTAGCCCGTGAGCACCCACGGATTGCCGGTCAGCAGCCGCCCGCGCCCGAACTCGCCCGCTACCCACGCAGCGGCGGTGAACAAAGGGCACAGCGCACCGGTGCGCGGCGCGAGCACGCGGTAGCACGCGGCGAAGGCAATGACGAACGGCACCGCCATGATGGTCGAGACGCCGAAGAAGAAGCCGATGCCGACCAGGGCGGATTGGTCGTAGTAGACGGAGACGGCGCGCGGAAACCAATCCCCGGTCGCGTACGCGCTGGCGACGGTGAAGATCCACGTCGACACAACAGCCGCGCCAGGACGAGCGCGCCGCATGGTGATGAACACCGGCACCAACGCCACCCATGCCAGCACGTGCAAGCGGGCCGGCGGAAAGGCGAGGCTGTACAGCCCGCCGGACGCCAGGGCCGCCAACACGGACACGATCATGCGCATGGGAGCCGCGGGCATCTAGAGGGCCGGACTCGGCGGTGTCAAGTCGCTTGGCCTCGATGACGGCAGCAAGACCTCGACATGGAGACGCAGGGTCGCGGAGGAATACCCTCTCACTGAGGAAATCGGGGGCTCGAAAGCTGCTTGGCTCTGACTTCCTTCCGGTCATGCTTCTTGGACCGCTCCCGCTCTGCGTCTTGCCGCCCTTGCGTTGAACTCTCTTGCCCGACCAGGGTGAGGCGAACCGTTTTGATGGACCGGCCCGATCTGCTAGCCGGGTATTCCGTCGTTTTCTCCCCGTCTCCACGGTGAACCTGGGATTCGGCCGATGCAAGCTCGCGCGTTGCTCCACCCGCGATCGCCCGGTTCGGTGCCGGGGCGCGCGCTGCCGCCGCGCCGTCCGATCGTCTACGCCGCACTGCGCGGGATTCTGCGGCCCGTCTTCCGCGTGTATTTCCGGATGCGCGGCGAAGGACTCGAGCATCTGCCGCAGGACGGGCCATTCCTGGTCGCGCCGAACCACGTCTCGATGCTCGACTGGGCGCACTTGGCGTACTTCCTACCGCGCTCGGTGCGCTTCGTCATCGACCAAGAGATGCTCGAACGACTGCCGATTCGCGTCGGCTGCGCGATCAACGGCATGATCGCGGTGCGGACCGACCGGCCCGACGTGCGGGGCTTGCGGTTGGCGCGCGCCGCGCTGGCCGGCGGGATTCCGCTGGTGGTTTTCCCCGAAGGCCAAATCTCGCGCACCGGGCGGCCGCAGCGCGCCCGACCCGGCGTCATCAGTCTGGCGGCCCATTGCCAGGTGCCGATCGTACCGGCCGCTCTGCGCGGCGCCTTCGCCGCGTTCCCGCGCTGGCAGCGCGTGCCGCGACCGCGTCCGGTCACGGTGGTCTTCGGCGCGCCGCTCCCGCCGCCCCCACGGCGCATCCCCCGCGCCGGGCAGCAGGAACTCGCCGACCGCCTCATGGCACACATCACCGCGCTCCTTGACGGCACCGTGCCCCCACCTGCGCCGCGGGGAATCGACGCCGCTTGACGGCGTGAAGAGCCACCCGCTAGAAGCGCGGGGTGCGCTCGTCCTACGCACTGTTCTGTGCGCTGCTCGGCCTCGTGCTCGGTTGGTTTCCCATTCTCGTGCACGGCCCGATCCCGGAGAAGTTCAACATCCTCTATATCCGCGGTGCCGTCGCCGTGTGGGGCTGGTACAGCGCGCGCCTGCTGATCGGCTTCTTGGTCGGCATCACCCGCTGGCCGCCGCGCTGGTATCTGCGCGGGCCGCTGTGCGGATTCCTGATGCTGTTCCCGCTCGGTCTCGTGTCGCTCGCCACGCCCGGCTGCGGCTTCACTTGAATGTTCTGGAACGAGGTCACCGGTACGGTGGTCGGGACAGTGATCGCCGGCGCCGCGTACGCGGTCACCGGTAAACATCGCATGGAATAGCACGCTGGCTCCTCCCTCGCCGGGTGCAGGGCGCAGCCAGCATGAGATGAATGAATCGACTCTTCATCGGGTGCGGGGCCGGCGCCCGCGCAAGAGCGACACTGCTTCGATCCGCAAGGGCAAGGGCGAACCGTCGAGTTAGCACCTGAGTCGCCGCGCACTGCAAAGCACGCTTTCCGCCGCACGCCGCACTTAGCAGAGGCGCGACCGGGAGCGGTGCACATCGCTCAACGCGCCGGCGTGGCACAGGCATTGCCCCACCTGGCGGGCAGTCAACGATGAGGCCGTCCGATGAAAGACGATCCGTTGGTCTATGTGGTAGATGACGAACCCTGCGTGCGCGACTCGTTGCGTTTTCTCATCGAGTCGAGCGACCTCGCGGTCGAGACGCACGCCACCGCCGAGGAGTTCTTGGCCGCCTATGACCAGAAGCGGCTGACGTGTCTGGTGCTCGACCTCCGCATGCCGCGCATGAGTGGCGTGGCGTTGCAGCGCGAACTGCTCGGTCGCGCCAGCAGCCTCCCGATCATCATGATCAGCGGCCATGACGACCTGGCCTCGGCAATCAGCGCGATGAAGATGGGCGCCGTCGACTTCCTCGTCAAACCGATCGACGAACAGTTGCTCTTGGACCGGGTCCGCTCCGCGCTCGAGCGCGCGACCAAAATGCGGACGCTACAGGCGCGGCGCGCGGAGGTCGCCGCCCGGATCGCCTACCTGACGCCGCGCGAGCGGGAAGTGATGGAGATGTTGGTCGCGGGCATGGGGAATAAAGCCATCGCCTGGGAATTCGGACTCAGTTGCAAGACGGTCGAGGTGCACCGCGCGCGGGTGATGGCGAAGATGCAGGTGGACTCGCTGGTCCATCTCGTCCGGCTGGTGACCTTGCAGGGTGAAGGCGACACGATGGGGGTTTCCCTCGAAAGCGATCCCAGTGGTCCCGCCAGCGTTCAGCGCACGGCAAAGCTTCGGGCACTGGATCCACCGGCGCAAGAGCGGCGGAGCTTCCCGTCGTTCGTCAAAGCGCCCGGCCGTCGCGAGAGACGCAAGACTCGCCCCGAGCCGGTCCGGCGGGTAGCACTGGCCCGGTGAAGGTATACGGCCTTTGAGGGAAGGAGGCCAAACCCACCAGTGGGTTTTTCCTTTCTCTTTCCTTCGCAGCAGTTATAGGGACATAGAGGAACGGGGTCCGTCGGTCTGGTGAGCTGGGCTGCTGCCATCCGATAGACGTCTTCATCGCAAGGGGGGAGGGTCATGACGACGAGTGCCATGAGTTGGAGATGGCGTGCGTTGGCAGCAATCGGGGCAATTGCGTTGCTCGGCAGCGCGCGCGGCACACGCCGGTTGCAATCTGATCCCGGGCACCGAAAAGACTTTCAACGCCGCGCTCGGCGCGACCAACCGGCCGTTCGCCGCACCCGGTGAGCAGCTCGATCTCCGCGTCCGCCCCTGCGACACGGCCTCGGCGGGCTTGAGCGCAACCGCCTCCAATCATGTCGTCACCGTGATCTTC
>JBBITY010000013.1:0-13773 GCA_037440565.1 Desulfurellales bacterium | reverse complement strand
AGAACGCCGTCGTGCTGACGGCGGACGCGAGCTGTGCCACCAACATCAACGCAAAGCTGCCGGCGTGCATCGCGCAGCTCGGCGGCGGCACGGCGATCTGTGCGCCCGCCACGCAGTCCGGCCTGGCCGTCATCGAGCGCAACGCCGTCCGGTACTTGAGCTTCAAGTTTCCCGATACTGACGCCAAATGCCTCGGCGGTGACAACGCCGGCAAGCCCTGCTTCGGGGCGGGCGACTGCCCCAACGGCAGTTGCGATCCGGACAACGACGACCGCACACTGGCCGGCCCCGCCGCCATCGCCGTGACGGCACCGGGCGATGCGCTGCCCTGCCAACTGGCCACCAACACGTGCGCGAGCCAGTCGGGGCTGATCGCCTGCGTCGACGACTTCTTCGCCAACGACGGCGCCTGCGGCACGAGCGTCCCCAATGCGACCTTCGCCCATTTCACCGCCCTGCCGCCGCCCAACAACTACCAGGCGGACTGCTTCAAGGACGATCCGCCCTGTGACATCAACGCGTTCGGCGAGCTGCGCTTCGCTGTCGACACCGCGGGCAACCTGCTCTTCCCGGTCGGCTGGCAGGGTGTGCTGGTGCCGGCGAACGTGCCGGTGCCGCGCCTCTTGCGCACGCGGGTGAAGTCGCCGCTGCCGTTTCGCGTCCCCGACCAGGTGTTCATCGGCTCATTCACGCCCGAGGGCGGCAAGCTCCCGCCGATCTTCGAGCCGCAGATCGATCCGACCGCCGATCCGGACGTGGTGACGCTGTTCGGGTCGACCGACGCGCCGTACACGATCCTGCGCTTTGCCAAACGGCACGGGACCTGTAGCGCGAACCATAGCCTGCGGTGCGAGACGCTGGCGGACTGTCCGGGCGGCACCTGCGACAACTCCTGCGTCGGGGCGCCGGCCACCACGTGCGGCAGCAGTCCCAGCGATCCCGTGTGCGGGAGTAGCGGGCCGTGCGGCGAGCTGTTCGACTTCTCGTCGGTGACCACCGCCGGGCCGCTGGTGCTGCCGCGCACGGTGGCGGCGATCTGTCAGGAGACGGGGGCGGCCTGCAGTGGCGATTGTGGGATCGACGGGCCGTGCGTGAGCTACGCCTTCGAGGCACAGCCGCCGGTCTCTCTCGATTCGCTAGGCACACAGACCAGCGACGTGCGCGCGTTCACCGCCAGTGAGGCCGTCGATCTCCAGGACCGCAACGGCGACGGCGACATGACCGACATGGTGGTCACCTTCCGCGACCGCGCCAGCGGTCGCGGCCTGTCGATCGGCGAGGGCGGCAGCGAAGGCCGGGCCGTCGGCAAGGTAAACCAGCCTCCTTACACCTTCCCGGCCGTGGCCGTTGAGAACAACGTCCTCGCTTTCCTCGAGCCGGAGGTCCACCAGGGGGACTGCAGCGTGCCGCCGTATTGCGACCAGACCGGCGATGGCGACGCGGTGGACCAGATCCTTCGTGTCTACCAGCGCGATTCGAGCGGCACCACGGCAACGGACATGACCGGAAGCCTCGCCGCGCCGCTCGCCGCGGACCCAACCCTGCTCGTGACCGACCGCAGTCTTGCCGCGTCGAATGGGCAGGTCTTCTTCCGCGTCGCGGAGGCGGCGAAGGGCGCCGAGACCACCGTGCGGGTCAACGTCGGACCAAACGGCGAGCAGGCGGACAACTACACCCGGATGAATGGTGCCGGCACCGTCCTCTCCGCTGACGGCCGCTTCGTTGTCTTCGACAGCCTCGCAACGAACCTCCTGACCGGCTCTCCCGGCGACACGGCCGGCGATCAGGTCTTCGTCCACGACCGCGATGCCGACGAGGATGGTGTCTTCGACGAGCTCGGTGCGATCGCAAACGTGGTCGCGAGTCGCGAGAATGGGCCGAGCGGAGCGCTCGGCACGGGAGGCAAGAGCTCCGAGGCAGTGATCTCGGCCACCGGGCGCTTCGTCGTCTTCGGGACCGGAGCCCCAAACCTGTTCGGCGGTGCGTCGACCTGCTCGAACGACAATCCGCCCGGCCCCTGCTTCCACATCATCCTGCGCGACCTCGTCGACAACACGACCGAGGTGGTGAGCGTGGGGCCGGGGAATGTCCTCGCGAACGGAAGCAGCGAGTTTCCTGGCGTCACGCCCGACGGGCGCTTCGTCGTCTTCCAAAGCGTCGCCTCGAACCTCGACGCGCCGGGCGTCGACACCAATCTTTGCAGCGGCCCGGCGATCGGCTCGTGCCGGGACGTCTACGTTCGCGACCGCTGCAAGTCGAACGGCGTCACGGTGACGCCCTGCACGCCGCGGACGCGGCTGGTCAGCCTTCGTCCTGACGGTACCCAGTTCACGAACACGAGCGAGTCTGCCTCGATCTCCGATGACGGCCATTTCGTGGCCTTTGAGGGCGGCGCGGTGGCCATCTACGTGCGCGCCCTCATCACCGACACCACCCAGGTGATCAGCGCCAACCCGCTCAACGGGCAGGCTAGCTTCGGCCTGTTCCCATTCATCTCGCCCGACGGGAGATTCGTGTCGTTCGAGAGCACGCTCCCCTTCGAACCGGGGGCACCCGCCAACTGGAACCAGTATGTGCGCGACCGCACGCTCGCGCCGACCCAGCGCGGCGCGTACGATCTCGTGAGCGTTAGTTCCACGGGCGAGTTCGGGAACATGGTCTCCGGCAGGGGGCAGCTCTCGGCCGGGGGTCGCTATGCCCTCTTCTCGAGCCAGGCCTCGAACTTCACGAACCCGCCCCTCAGCGGCATTTGCCGCGGCGGCCCGCAGCCGGATTGCTACAATTTCTACGTCCGCGATCGGCTCACGGGGACGACCCGGCACGTGACCCGGACGTTCGACGACAACGAGATGAACGGCGAGACCACCATCGCGGCGATGTCCGCCGACGGTCGCGCGGTGGCCTTCTCCGCGGTGGCCAGCAACCTCGTGAGCGGCGACACGAACCTCTGCGACATGGACGGCTCCCCGCCGCTCGACCCCTGTAACGACATCTTCGTCCGCACGATCGACGATGCGGCGACGGTGGCCTCGGGTGATTTGAGCGGCGACGGCGACGTGAACGACACGTTGCTCATGACCCTCGACGGCAATGCGGTGAGCCCGCCGGCGCAGGCAACCAAGCTCTGTCCGGCCGAGCAGGTTCGGGTGGCGAACGGCACGGCCGCCTTTCTCCGCCCCGAGACTGCGGGCCGTTCCGTGGGCTGCCCAGGCGGCGACCCCCCGGGGCCGGCTCCCGACCTGAACGGTGACGGCGACACCGCCGACAGTGTTCTCCACTTCTGGCCCGGGTCGGGGAGCGTGCAGAACCTGCAATGTCCGGCCACGGCCGTGGCCCTGTCGAGCACCTACCTCGCCGCGCTGGTCTCCGAGTGCGCTCAGACCGGACTGCAAACCACCGGCTGCGCCGGCGGGGGTACTGACCTCAACGGCGACGGCGACGCCGCCGACACGGTGGTCGAGGTGCACGATGTAAGTGCTGGGGCGGGCGCGTGCGCCCTGCCTAGCTCGAACGCGATCTGGATCAACACCGCCCAGGCGGCTGATAGCGTGGCCGTGTCCGGCAACGTCGTCGCCTTCCTCACCCCGGAGGCGGCGCAGGGCGGCGCAAACCTCAACGGCGACGGTGATGCCACCGATCGCGTCCTGCAAATCTACGAGCCGGGCGGACCGGGCCTCACCAACGTCGGTCAGGCGGCGGAAGATTTCGTCCTCGGCGATGCGGCCAGCAGCACCTGCGGCCCCGTGCAGCTCATTGCCATCCGCACCCGCGAAGCCGCGCAGGGCAATCAGAACCTGAACGCGAGGGACGGCAATGGCCAGCCGACCGGCGACACCGACACCGCCGACGACGTGCTGCAGGTCTACGAGGTGGTGAGCCACACGCTGGTCAACACCGGCCAAGCCGTGCGGCCCTGTGCGCTCGAAGCCTGTGATCCGCGTCTGCCGTATCGGGTACAGGGCAGCCGGGTGAAGTTCCTCACTTACGAGCCCGATCAGGGCGGCCGGGATCTCTCCGGCGAAGGCAGCACGACCGACCTAGTCTTGCAGGTGTACGACTTCTGTGGCGAGACGGTCACGCCGGTGGGGCGCGTCGCCACGGGCAGCGGCGGCACCGGCGAAAGCGGCGGCCAGAATCCCCTCGAAGAAACGCAAGAGAGCCGCGCCTTCTCTGCGCCGGCCGGACGCTGCGATCTGGGGGCCACGTGCGTTCCCGGCAGTGAGACGTGCGGCGACGGCGCGTATTGCGAGGACGACACGTGCGACACGGCCACCGGCGCGTGCCGGGTCCATGCCAGCGTGGGGTGCTCGATCGACGCGGTGTGCAAGCGCTGCATCCTGCGGCAGCCCGCGAGCTGCCTCACCGACGGGAACTGTCCGGCGGGCTCGATCTGTCGAGCGCAACGGATTACCGCCGTCACGGGGACGAACGACCGTGACGACGATGGCGTGCCCGACGACCAGGACAACTGCCCCGACACGGCCAACCCCGACCAGTTCGACGTGGACGTCGACGGCGCGGGCGACGCGTGTGACGCGGCGCTCTCGTGCACGCCGTTCAGCGATCCGGAGGCGAAGGTGAAGGTCATCGCCAAGAAGGACGCTGGCAAACTGACGGCCAAGCTCCTGCTGGCGATGAGCAGCTACGACGGCCTGCCCATCACTGTCAGCCTCGTCGACACCGACGGCACAATCGCGTCGCAGCGGATCGGGGCCGTGCCGGCGAAAGGATCATCGGGCAAGAAGTGGCTGACCAAGATCGCCGGCCCGGGCGTCACCAAGGTGCAGCTCAAGGACATGAGCGCGAAGGTGCCGGGGAAATACCAGCTCAAGGTGAAGGCGAAGGGGTGGTTTACCGCTGCCGAGGCCGATGAATCGGCGGCCAACACGCAATTCCTCCTCACCCTCGGTGGCCAGTGCTTCAGCCACGCGGCGACGGACAAGGTCGACTGAGGAGAAAAAAAGGGGATAAGTCCCTTTTTTTGCAAATCGGACTTATCCCCTTTTCTGGGCCACGACTTCGTCCTCGATTCCGAATTGCCACCCGCTGCGGATCCCGACGCGTTGCTTTCCAAGCAACTCGCTGCCGAGACCATGAGAAAGTGGCAAGCCTCCTAGCCTGCGCGCTCGGCGAGGTACGCCGCCGCGTGGTGCAGTCCCGCGATCGTCTTCGCGTCCTGAATCTCGCCGCTGCGGATCATCGCCAGCGCCCGCGCGAAAGGCACGCGGTTGACCGTCAGCACCTCGTCATGACCGAGCTGCTGTTCCAGGGACATCAAGCGGCGGGCGAGGAACAAGTGGATTCGCTCGTCGCAGAATCCAGGCGTGGTGAGCACGCTGCCGAGCGCGATCAACTCTCCCGCGCCGAGCCCGGCTTCCTCCCGCAACTCGCGTCCGGCGCAGGCGACCGGCGTTTCACCGGGGTGCAATGTGCCGGCTGGCACTTCCCAGATGAACCCACCAGCCGCGTGGCGGAATTGGTGAACGAGGACGACCTGTTCCTGCTCGTCGAGCGCCACGACCGCTGCGGCGCCTGGGTGATGGACCACCTCCAGCGCCACCCGCGCACCACTCGGCAAGACCACTTCCTCCAGTTGGAGGTGGACGATCCGCCCACGGTAGATCTCACGCAACTCTGCCACGGGGACTGGCTAGCACGATACCGCGTGCCGGGCCAGTCGGCGCACCGCCGCCTTGGTCAGCGCCCCGGGGCGTCGACGACCGCCCTCGCGAACGAGGCGCGCCGCCGCTCGGGCAGCATACGGCCATGCACGACTGAAAGCTGTTGGCGCACGCCGAAGCGCCGCAAGCTGCGGAAGCCTTCTCTCACCTGCCGGAGGAGCTGCGGCGTCATGCTACTCGCCACCGCGTCGAGGCGCCACTCTCCTGGGAGCGCGACCGTCAAGCGCTCTACGTGCTGCAACACCGCGTCGGCGATTGCGGCGTCGACGCCGCCCGCGTAGGTGAAGACCGACTCGAACTTCCCGCCGATCGCTCGCCCCACGGTGACCATCAGCGCTGCCGGTGCCAGCGTGAGAGCGTCCAATCGCCGCCCGTTGAATCGAACGCATGCCATGTGATGACTCGCCGGCGGTACGCTCCGTCGTGCCAGGATTCGTCGAGCAACGCCGGTGCCAGCGATGCGCACGCGGCGCCCCATGTCCAGGGCTGCCCGCGGTGCACAGGCCGCGAGACGCGGTCCCGGCAATTCGGTGCGATCGCGCCGCTCTGCCGCCGGCGTTCGGAGAGGCCGGGCTGGAAACTCACCTCGGGCATTACGGGAGAAGGGAGAACCCGCGCAACGTCTCCACTCCGGCGAAGGAAGCGAGCGGCTGGCTGGTACGCACCATGCCGCCGCGGCCGAGCACCATCGAACGGCGGCGGCCGAGCACGGCGTCGCCGCGCCGCGAGGCGAACATCTCAGTCGGAGACCACTTCGTAGACCAGGCGTTCCGGCCGCAGGCCGTCCAGGAACCGCCTGGGATCGAACGCCATCGCCGGCGCCAGCACGCCGCTGCGGGTGACACGCCCCGCCAACATGAGCAGTGCACCCTGGCGGGCGATGGCGGCCGTCAACCCATATACGTCGCGTCCGCGCAAGATCATCCGCCGCTGGGCGGCCCGGCCCTGGCGGCGGCCGCGCACGTCCACCGCGATGTGAAACGCATCGCGCCGTCGCGTCGCTTCGTCCGGCCCGTCTCTCTGGTCGCCGCCGAGGCGCAGGAGCACGCCGGCGAGCGGTGAACGCGCCAGCGCAACGAGTGCGGGGGCGCTGGCGGACAGCACTCGCGCGGCAATGCGCGGCACGCTCACGAACGTCCGCACCTCCCGCGCGTGAACGTGGCGGGGAATCGTGGCCACCTCGGCTTGCGGAAAACTGACAGCGGCGACCCGCCCGACCGGCTCGGGCAGATCGACGAACACCATGTGACGAGCGGGGGGTTCTTCGATCCACTGCATGCCCCGCGCTCTGCAGCATGCGCAGCGCCGTGCGCTTCGTGCCCTGGCTGGCATGGAAGCGCGTGACGTAGGTGACGTGCACCGACTCAATGGCGTCAAATCCCTCCGCGGTCAGTGCCGCCCCGCAGTCGGCGACGGCAACCTCGAAGGCCAAGGATGGCACGACGGTGGCGCCCTGCGCCGCGGCCCACGTATCGTGAACGAACATCGCTTGCACGAAGGGTTGCTCGCCGGTCGTGTCCAGGTAGTGCGTTCCGGCCGCGATCGCCGCGCGCACCACCGGTTCCCCCAGGTCGATGAACGGGCCCACGCAGTTGATCAGCACCTGCGCCCGCCCCGCCAGCGCGTCGAGTGCCGCCCGATCGCGCACGTCGACGACCATCGTATCGAGCCCGCCGAGCTGCGAGGCGAGGTTCTGCAGCTTGCCGGCGTTCCGCCCGGCAAGTAACAGCGGCGCCGCATGCCGATGCAGCTCGCAGGCGATCAACCGGCCCGTGTACCCGGTGGCGCCGATGATCGCGATGGTCTTTTCCTTCTTCGCCACCACCCACGCGCATAGCGTCACGCCCTCACCTGGTCAAACCGTGAGGGCAACCCGCAGATGACGAGCACGAAAAAAGCGGGGTCACCGGAACTTGATTTCGTCAGGTACTCCATGATCTCCGTGGGCCGTGGTGAAAATCCGGCGGCGCGCCCTGCTTCGGAGGGGAACACTGCTCTTGTCGCTCACCTGCGTCCAGGGCTTTGCTGCGCGCGCCTCGGCCGCCACGTTCAGCGCGGAGCTGCCAGCGCGCCTGCAGCGCAACGGGCGCGCGGCAGTGGTGGTGGCCTTGCGACGCGACGCGGCGGCAGGCGCAACGGGCTCGATGGCAAAACGCACGGCGAAGATCGCGCGCCAACGCGACAGGATCTTGCGGGCCGTGCAGGCGGACGAGCTGACGGTGCTGCGTGCCTACGAGGCCGTCGCGGGGTTCGCGGCCGTGGTGTCGGAAGCCGGCCTCGCCCAGTTGGCATCCCACCCGGAGGTAGAGCGGATCGATCTCGACGCGCAGGGCGGCGGGGCGCTGGCGAGAAGCGTCCCGCAAATTCGCGCTGACCGGGTGCACGTGCGCGGCATCACCGGCGCCGGAACGACCATCGCCGTGCTCGACACGGGCGTCGAAGCGACGCACCCCGATCTGGCGGACGCCCTCGTTCACGAGGAATGCTTTTGCGTGAACCACTGTTGTCCCGACGGCACGACACGCTCCTCGGGCCCGGGGAGCGCCGCCACACGCCACCGGCACGGCACGCACGTCGCCGGCATCGCCGTCTCGCGCGGCCGGATGGCGCCGCGCGGCGTAGCCCCCGGTGCCGACCTCATCGCGGTCCGGGTGCTCGACGACCACAATCGCGGCGAACTCTCGGACTGGCTGGCGGGCCTGGATTGGATCGCAGCGCATCGCCCCGATGTCCGGGTCGTCAACATGAGCCTCGCCAGCGACGAGTGGTTCCGCCCTCCCTGTGACCGCGACTGCGAAGGCCAGCCGCTCTGCGCCGAGAATATGCTGTTTCGGGAGCTGATCACCCTTCTCGAGCGACGCGGGACGTTGGTGTTCGCCGCCGCGGGCAACGACCGCAAAGCCGACGCGCTCACGTCCCCCGCATGTGTGGAGCGGGCAATCGCCGTGGGCGCGGTCGATGCGGCCGACCAGGTGGCCTCCTTCAGCAATGGCGGACCGCTCCTCGATTTGCTCGCCCCTGGTGTCGGCATCCTCTCCGATGGGTTGAACGGTGGGCTCGCGTTCGCGTCCGGCACCTCGATGGCGACACCACACGCCGCGGGCGTCGCCGCGCTACTGCTTTCCGCACGTCCCGGTGCCAGCGCCGAGGCCATCCAAACGGCGATGCGCGAGACGGGGCGACCGATCGCGGATTCCCGCACCGGCCGTGTCACCCCGCGGGTCGATGCCCTCGCTGCGCTCAACGCCGCCGCTCAGGGAAGCGAACTGCTCGCCGGCGGTGGCAGTCGGAGTAGCGATTGCGTCCTCGAATGGAACTTCATTCCGCCGGACATCGCACACGGCGGCGGTTTGCCCTCAGCGCGCTGCTCGGACAACGATCCCGCCTGCGATGGCGACGAAATCGACGGTCAATGCACCTTCGCGCTGTCGCTCTGCTTCAACGCGCCGGACCCGCTCCTGCCCCGCTGCAACACTGCGGAATCCGTGCAGGCACTGACCATCCACTCGCCCGATCCCGATGCGCCTCGGGGAAGCTTGGAGCGCCTGAACGCCGACAATCTGCGCCAGGCCCTGCCGGCCCTTCCCGTCGCGACGGCGAGCGTCTGCAGCGTGCCCTTCGCGTTTGTCGTGGAGCGAAGCGGCTTTGGGCCGGGCCTCGGCCTCATGCGCCTCACCGCCCGCACGGCCACGCGCACCGACTACGACCGCGTCGCGCTCGTCTGCGAGGCGCCGTGAGCGACAGGAAGGCTCCCTCGCCTTTGTCGCCCCCAGAGGATTCCGAAGAGCTTGATCTCATCGCGTTCTCCGTGATCTGTGTGCCTTCATGGTGAGCGATCCCGGGTGCGTGAGGAGGGAGAAAGGGGCATCGCATGCGCATCGGCATCGGGCTCGGTGAAATCGCAGGGCAGCCGGCGGGCGTGGAGGACTTGATCGCGCAGGCGCAACGGGCCGAGCGCGACGGCTTCGCCAGCGGGTGGTTCGCAAACATCTTCGGCATCGACGCGATCATGGCCGCGGCGTTGTGTGGGCGTGTGACCTCGCGCATCGAACTGGGCACGGCAGTGGTTCCGACGTTCCCGCGTCACCCGCTCGCGATGGCCCAGCAGGCGCTCTCGGCGCAGGCAGCCTGTGAAGGCCGATTCGCGCTCGGCATCGGGCTGTCGCATCGGTTCGTCATCGAGAGCATGCTCGGTTTGTCGTTTGCGAAGCCGTTCTCTCACATGCAGGAGTACATGGCGGTGCTGGCGCCGCTGATTCGCGCGGGCAGCGTGAGTCATCAGGGCCGCGAGTTCCGCGTCAGCGCCGGCGTGTCAGTGAAAGGCGCGACGCCGTGCCCGATCTTGCTCGCGGCGATGGCCCCGAAGATGCTCGCCTTGGCCGGGCGCGAGGGCGACGGGACGATCACCTGGATGACCGGTCCGAAAACGCTGCGCGAGCACACCATCCCGCGCATCACCGAGGCCGCGGCGCAGGCGGGCCGTCCGGCGCCGCGCGTCATCGTCGGTTTGCCCATCGCGGTGGCGTCCGATGTCGCTGCGGCGCGCGCGACGGCAGGACGCATCTTCCAAGTCTACGGCGGCCTGCCCTCGTATCGCGCCATGCTCGATCGCGAGGGTGTGGAAGGCCCGGGCGACGTCGCCATCGTCGGCGACGAAGCCGCCGTCGGCCAGCGGTTGGAACACCTCGCCGCCATCGGCGTGACCGACTTTCTCGCCATTCCATACGGCGTCGGCTCCGACCGGGAGGCCTCGCTGGAGCGCACGCGCGCCCTGCTGATCGAGTTCGCGCACCGAGGCTAGTCGGCAGGCCTTGCCTGTGACAAGAAACCGTTCGGACTAACCCCCTGCAGACGAGACCCGATATCGCCGAAGCTCCGGGAGCTTCGCGGCGATGATGGCGAGAACGGCGAGGCAGCCGACGCCGCCGCTGACCACGGAGAAGGTGGCGCTCGTCAGAGCGGCCACGAAGCCGGACTCGACAGCGCCGAGTTGGTTCGAGGCGCCGATGAAGATGAAGTTGACCGAGCTGACGCGCCCGCGCAGCTCGTCGGGCGTGGCGAGCTGGATGATCGTGCTGCGCATCACCACGCTCACCTGATCCGCGACGCCCACCACCATGTAGGCAAGCACCGAGAGCGGGAACGAACGGGAAAGGCCGAAGATGATCGTCGCCACGCCGTACACCGCGACCGCAATCAGCAGCGTGCGCCCGGCTCGCACGATGGGCGGCAGCGCGACGAGAATGAGCGACGAGACGAGGGCGCCGATTTCCAGAGACGCGCTGAGCACGCCGTAGCCGCGCGGTCCGACGTGAAGGATCCTTTCGGCATAAATCGGCAGGAGCGCCGTGGCGCCGCCGAAGATCACCGCGAACATGTCGAGCGCCATGCACCCGAAGACCACCTGGCGCCGCCGGACGAAGGCGAGCCCTTCACGAACCGCCCGCCAGCTCATCGCCCGGCGGGAGGGGTCGTGCGGCTGCGGGCGCAGCAAGGCGAGCGCGCCGAGCGAGCCGGCGATGAGTGCTGCATAAACGCCGTACGCGGCGCCGACGCCCGCCGCGGCGATGACGAAGCCAGCCGTCGCCGGCCCGCTCGCGAAGGCAAGGGCCTGGACCGTCGAGCCGATGGTCACCGCCCTCGGAAACGATTCGCGCGCCACCAGCGTCGGCAGCAACGCCGCGCGCGCCGGATTGTCGAACGATGCCGCCACCGCGATCAGCAGGATCATCGCGTACAGGAGGGGCAAGCTCGCCATCCCATGGTGGGTGGCAACGCGGAGCACGAGCGCGCAACCAAGCGGAAGCAGTTGCGCGAGCAAGCTCACCTTGCGGCGGTCATAGGTATCGGCAACGGCACCGCCGACCAGATTGAGACCCAGCGCCGGAATGAACTGCACGAGACCGAGCAGCCCGAGATGGAACGCGGAGCCGGAGATCGCGAAGACGTGCCACGCGATCGCCGCGCGCATCAGCGTCATCGCGGTGCCCGAACAAAAGCGACTGGCGAGGTAGAATCCCAAGTTGCGGGAGAAGACGGACTGCGACACGAGGACCGGAGAACGCCGGGGCATGGGCGCGTCCTTACCATAAGTTCGCCGGACATTTGTGACCGGCCACCCGGCGCGCGGCTCCCTTCTCCCTCTCCCGCATCACCGGGGGGGAGAGGATCGAGGCGAGGGTTCCGATCGATTTTCGGCGGAGAGGACGGGCGTGAGGGGCCATTGGCAATCTCCGCGTCATACGCGGGGTGCAGCAATTCGGCTGGTGCGAACGCAAAAATTTCCTTGACACGACTGGCAGCAGGTGGAAATCGAGGGGGTATCTCAACGCGAAGGGAGATTGGGATGAAAACGCGAGCGTGGTTGGGCCGCGCCGCAGCGGGGATTCTGGTCGCCACGGTGGTCCTCGCTGCCCCTGCGAGACGCGGTTGGTCTCAAGACGATGTGATTTCGTTAGTGCCCGATCATCTGAAGTGCTACCGGATCAAGGACCCGCTCCAGCCGACCAAGTACGTCGCCGACCTGCGCAATCAGTTTGGGCTGGAGCAGGGATGCGAAATCGCGGTCCCGGCTAAGCTGTTCTGCGCCGAGACGATCAAGCGCATTATCCCGCCGGCCGTACCGCCCGGCGGCGGCCCGAGCGGCGATCGGGCGGGGCATTTCCTTTGTTATTCCGTCCGCTGCCCGTCCACGCTGATCCCCGAAGTTCCGGTGCACGATCAGTTCGGGAGGCGCCTCATCGCCTTCGATCGCGAGCGGCTCCTCTGCGCGCCGGCCGACAAGTTCATCTGTGGCGACGGCGACCTCGACCCCGGTGAGGCATGTGACCCCAGCGACCCGACGAGCGTCTGTCCTGGCGGGGTGGCGTGTAATGCGAACTGCACGTGTCCCACCGTGTGCTGCGATTGCGGGGACACCTGTATCGACCTCGCCACGGGCGAGTGCCCCGATGATTGTGAAGTGCTCGAACACGCCACGTGCTCGCCGGACACCGGAGAATGCGAGAAGTGTCCGTGCGGTGAGCCGTGCCAGGACACCGCCGGCAACCAAGGTAAGTGCGTGCCGACGGGCACGGCGGCTGATGCTTGCGAGTGCAGGGTTCCATCGCCGGCGGAGTGCCCGTGTGGGGCGGACTGCACCTTGGCAGACGGCACGATCGGTCTGTGCCAGTGGGCCGACGCAGCCAACGGGTGCCGCTGCGCCCTGCCTCCGCCGTCCGAGTGCGAGTGCGGCGCAAGGTGTGTCCTCGAAGACGGCAAGCCCGGTTTGTGTACGCAAGTGCCCGGCACGACCATCTGCCGCTGCGCACCGCCCCCGCCACCCCCGTGCCCATGCGACACGACCTGCGTGACCCCCAGTGGCGTCACGGGCATCTGCCGTCAGGTCGATCCGGCCAGCGACGAGTGCCGGTGCGTACCGCCACCGCCACCGCCGGACTGCGAATGTGGCACCACCTGCATCTTGCCCAACGGCAATGCGGGGCTGTGCCAGCCCATCCCGGGGACCGATGACTGCCGCTGCGCACCGCCCCCGCCACCCGAGTGTCCGTGTGGCGAGAACTGCTGGACCGCGACTGGTGTGCCGGGCAAGTGCCGGCCCGTTGCCGGGTCGAACGCATGCCAGTGCACACCAAACCCACCGCCCAAGTGCCCGTGCAACACCACCTGCCAGTTGGCGGACGGTACGGTCGGCCTCTGTCAGCACACCGCTGCAAGCGACGAGTGCCGCTGTGGACCTCCACCACCGGCAACCGACTGCCCGTGCGGTGCGCCCTGCACGCTCAACGGCCAGACTGGGAAGTGCAGACACTCTCCGAATGCACCACCGGGGGTGTGTTCTTGTGTGACGCGTTGATCGGCCCAGCGCAGCGTGAAGGCGTCGGGCTGAAGGGGAGCCCCGAAAGGTGGCTCCCCTTTTTTTCGCTCGACTATCGCCATCGGAGTCCGACTGTGGTTTGAACGTCTTTCGGGGTGTGATCATGAACATTGGACGGGTCGGCATCTGGACGTTTGCACTCGACCTGCAGCCCGCCCAAAAGGCGCAGGAAGCCGCGGCGGAGGCCGAGAAGAAAGCCCGTGCCGAGACCGAGCC
>JBBITY010000012.1:13305-20546 GCA_037440565.1 Desulfurellales bacterium | reverse complement strand
CAGAGGGACGCCGCGGCCGGTGAGGGCGTTGAGATAAATCGGCAGGGTCGCAACCAGCGTCTTGCCCTCGCCGGTCTTCATTTCTGAAATCTTGCCTTCGTGGAGGACGATGCCGCCCAGGATCTGGACGTCGTAATGACGCAGGCCGATCGTGCGGCGCGATGCTTCGCGCACGCAGGCAAACGCCTCGGGGAGGATTTCGTCCAGAACCTGCCGCTCGGCCTGATACAGCGCGTCCTCTTGCTGCTTGATCTCTTCGCGCAGGTCATCGACGCTCTCGCCCTGGTCCGGGTCGCGCGGCTCGCGAAGCCGCCGGCGCAGTTGTTCGAGACGTTCGCGCTCGGCCGCCGTCGCTTCGCGCAAGCGGGCGCGAAACTCGACCGTCTTGGCCGCCAATTGCTCGTCGGTGAGCGCGGCGATCGCTTCCTCCAGCTCGCCGACCCGGTGCACGATCGGCCACAGGCGCTTCAGCTCGCGGTCGTTCTTCGACCCGAAGACCTTCTTCGGGTCCGCTGCGACGCCTCCGGTGACGGCGCCGAGCAGCATCCCAACCATGGCTGCCAGCGGTGCCCGCACCCCAATGTCATTCCCCCCGAGGAGGACGCCGATGATTCCTCCGATCAACGCCCCTGCGGCAGCGCCGATCAGCGCCCCGACCAGCATCGAGTACTTGCCGAACATGGTTCCGGTCGCCGAATTATCAGCGAACCATGGTGCCGTTCACTACCCCAAAGATCAAGGCGTGGCGCCTCGTCGCATCGCCTGCAGAGGTCAATCCCGACTCCGCAGCGCAGCGCCGTCGCCACGCCCGGCAGGCCACCCAATACATGTGAGAAAGAGCGCCTACCCCCCAAAGAGCTGCTCCCCCATTCGCCGCGGCAGAGGGCATAACGCCGTGCCGCCGAGCGGCCGCGGGCGCCCAACGATCCCTCCATCCAACCACCCCGCCTCATCCCCGGGGCCTGATCGAGCGGCGTGTTGGCCACGTTCGGCCGCTGGGTCGCAGGGAAAATCGACCCCTCATCCGGACGTCGGTCGGCGCGCCACCCGTTCGAGGGCGCGCGCTTGGTCGTCGAGCCGCCGGATGGCGACCAGCTTGTCGTCGGAACCGAGCTTGGCTCGTTCGACGGCGTCGCGCAGGAGGCGGATCGTTTCGTCGTACACGGGCAACGGCACGGGGAACGGGTGGCCGTCCTTGCCGCCGTGCGCGAAGGAGAACCGGGCCGGATCGGCGAAGCGACACGGGGCGCCGTGAATCACCTCGCTGACCATCGCCAGGGCAAACACAGTGCGCGCCCCGACGCCAGGGGTGAGCAGCAGCTCGGTGAAGTCCGCCGGCCCGCGCTCGGCGGCTGCGGCGAGCGTCCCCCGCAGCCGGCGCAGGAACACGTCGGTGGGACGCACCTCGTGGCGCGCAGGCATGTGGAGGTGCGGGGGCGAAGCGGCCTCCGTGGCATCGCGGAGCGCACGCAGCGTCGCCAGCACGTGATCCGGGTCGCCGTGCACCAGCTCGACCTGGCAGGCGCGCGACGGCGCCGCACGGTGATCCGTCAGGTTGACGATCTGCCCTTGATTGGGACCGTCGATCGCCGCGTGTGGCTCATCGACGAAGCTGTTCAGACCTTCGGAAAGCCAGTGGTAGCGGCGAGCCTGACGGCGCGCCGGATTCATGCCCTGCTGGACGACCGCCCACGCGCCGTCGTCGGTGACCACGAAGCTGTGCAGATAGAGATCGAAGCCGTCCTGCACGGCGGCGCTGTCGACCTTTGCCACGAGCCGGCTCGCACGCGCCAGCGCATCGGCATCGATGCCGATCCGTTCGCCGACCGCGGCGAGCTCGGCCGGAGTCTGGCGCGAGTGCTTGCCGCGCCCGCCACAAACGTGAATCCCAAGCTCCCGCTGCACGGGCGCCAGCCCTCGCTTGAGCGCACCCATCACGCTGGTCGTGATGCCGGACGAATGCCAGTCCATCCCCATGACCGCGCCGAACGATTGGAACCAGAATGGGTGTGCGAGACGGCGCAGGAACTCGTCGCGCCCGTAGTGATAGACGATGGCCTCGACGACCACTCGCCCGAGTCGCGCCATGCGCTGCGCCAGCCAAAACGGAACCTGGCCGCTGTGCAGGGGCAGATCGGCGCTGCCAGTTCGGCGAGCCATCGCACACACGATAGGGTGCGCCTTGCGAATTGCAATGACCGGGCAATGTGTATAGCGTGCCGTCGTTTTTCCGCATGATGAGCGACGCTCGATTCGTCCCGGTCCGTCGACTGCGTCTGTGGCTGGCCGCGCTGGCGGTGTTCGCGGCAGTCGTCCGGTTTGCCGGTCTGAACTGGGACCAGAGCCACTTCTTTCACCCCGACGAGCGGCGCATCGCCTTCGCCGTGGAGGAGTTGTCGTTTCGCCCACTGCAGCTCAACCCCCACTTCTTCGCCTACGGCTCGTTCCCGATCTACGTGACCCGCGCCGTCACCAGTCTCCTCGGGCAGATCAGGCCCGTCTGGGCACACTACGACGCCATCATCCTCACCGGCCGCGCCGTCAGCGCGGCGGTCGGTACGTTCACCGTCATCCTCCTCGTTTTCCTGGGGGCGCGGCTGTACAACCGCCAGGTCGGTCTGCTGGCGGGTTTCCTCCTCGCCAGCTCCGTGCTGCACGTTCAGAACTCGCATTACATGACGACGGACGTCTTCCTGACCTTCATGGTCCTCGTCGCCTTGTACGGCTTGATCGGCGTGGTCCAGCGCGGCGCCATGCGCGACTACCTGTATTCCGGCATCGCCATCGGTCTGGCAGCGGCGACGAAGTTCAGCGCCCTGCCGCTGCTGGCGGCGCTCGGCGTGGCAGCCGTGGTGCGCGTCGGGCGCGAGCGCCGCCTGCTGCCGATTCTCGCGCGCGGCGGCTTGGCGGTCGCCGCCACGGCGCTGGCCTTCGCGGCCGGACAGCCCTACGCGTTCCTCGACTTCGCGGCCTATAGTCGCGACATCGCGGAGCAGAGCCGCATGGTCCGCAACGCCGGCCTGCTGCCCTATACGAATCAGTACATCGGCACGCCCAAGTACGTCTACGAGCTGACGCACATCATCCTCTTCGGCATGGCGCCGCCGCTGGGCCTGGCGGCGATCTGGGCGACGGCGGCGCGCGCGGTCGGCGTGCTGCGCGATCGGCGCGCCGAAGATCTGGTCCTGCTCGCCTGGGTGGTGCCGTTCTTCCTCGTCACGGGCTGGTTCGAAGTGAAGTTCGTCCGGTACCTGCTGCCGATCTATCCGATCATGATCCTGTGGGCCGCGGCCTGGCTGTGGCGGCAGGCCGAGCGCGCGTGGTTGGGCCGCGCGGCGCTCTGGACGGTGGTAGCCGGCACGCTGCTGGCCACACTGGCGTTTCTATCCATCTATCAGCGCGACCACACCGTCGTCACGGCCTCCGAGTGGGTGTACCGCCACGTTCCATCCGGCAGCGTGATCCTCACTCAACACTGGGACGAGGGGTTTCCGATGCCGCTGCGCGGCCGCAATCCGGGCAAGTACAAGGTCATCGACCTCCCCTACTACGAGCCCGACACGCCGTCGAAGATGCAGCAGATTAGCCGGGAGCTGGCGCGCGGCGACTACATCGCCTTCCAGACCAAGCGGCTATACGGCGCCGTGACCCGGGCACCCCAGAAGTACCCGCTCACGAACAACTACTTCTATCTCCTGTTCGCCGGCGATCTCGGCTACACACTCGTCTACGATCACGCCGTCCGCCCAGGGCTGTTCGGCCTCGAAGTTCCCGTCGAGCTGCTCGACGAGTCGATCACCGTGTACGACCACCCCAAGGTTCTGATCTTCCAGAACACCGGGCGCCTGTCGGCGGAGGAGATTTTCGACAAAATCACGCGGGGCATGCCGTCGCGCAAGCTGACGCGCAGGGACTTGCTGCTGGCACAGGCCGCCGAGCATGGGGGGGTGCTCGAATCCGGCGCCGCGGCGCCGCCCATTCGGAGCAGTTGGCCCGCCTTGCTCTGGTTTGCGCTGGTGGTGCACGTCGCCGGCGTGAGCGCGTATCCAGTCCTCCGCCGCTGGCTTCCGGTCACCGGGTGCTACGCGCTGGCCAAAGTGCTGGGGGTGCTCGCCTTCGCATACGTGCCCTGGCTGCTGGCCAGCTTGGGTCAGGCGGATTTCACGCGGGGGACGCTCGTGACCATGATCGCGGTGCTGGTCGCGGTCGGCATCGTCGCATGGCGGCGGCGCGGCGCTGGACCGGGACCCGCCGACTGGTGGCCGACGGAAGCGCTCTTCTGGGGCACTTTCCTGTTCTTTCTTGCCGTACGCGCCTTTAACCCCGAGGTGTTCTGGGGCGAGAAGCCGATGGACTTCTCGTTTCTCAACGCGCTCACGCGGGCCAGCAAGCTGCCGCCACCCGAGCCGTGGTTCGCCGGCTCGACCCTCCACTACAGCTACTTCGGCCATTTCCTGGTCGCCGCACTGGGCAAGGTCTGTCACCTTCACCCGGGGTTGACGTTCAACCTCGGCGTCGCGCTGGCTGGCGGGCTGACGGCCACCGCGGCCTTCGCTGCGGGCTGCGCGCTCAGCGACCGCTGGCGCGTCGGGCTGCTGGCGGCGTTCTTCTCGACCTTGATCGGCAACCTGAGCGGCCTGCGCGAGATTATCCAGCGCCGCGTCGTCAACTTCGACTACTTCTGGGCGACGTCGCGCGTGATCAAGGACACGATCAACGAATATCCGTTCTGGAGCTTCCTCTTCGCCGATTTGCACGCGCACGTGCTGGTGATGCCCTTCTCGCTCACCTTCGTCGCGCTGGCGCTGTGGTGGGTACGGCGCCACGCGGAGGTAAGCGGCATCCGCTCGCTTCCGCTGTTGCTGCTGCTGGGCTTCACGCTCGGCGCCATCACGGTCACCAACACGTGGAGCACGTTCACGTACGTCGCCTTCTTTCCGTTCCTGCTCGGCTGCGTCTCGCTGGCGCGGTCGCCGGTCGAACGCGGGCGGACGGTGCTCGCGCTCGTTCTGCTCGCCTGCCTGGGCGCGGTGTTCGGCCTGGAGCGCGCCTTCCCGGCCCTTGGCGGGCAGTTGCCCCCTTTCCTCAGCGCATTGGCCGCGCGGCAGTACGCCTCCGTGAAGGCGGTCCTTGCCGGAGCCGCGCTGCTCGTCTTCCTGCCGGGCCCGGTGGTGGCGACGTGCGCCGTGGCCGGCCTGGCCTATGTGTTCTACTTCCCGTACTGGCGCGACTGGACCTCGCCGCCGCCCAACTGGGGATTCGAGGGCGATGCGTTTGCGCACCTCTGGGATTTCGCCAACATCTTCGGCCTCTTTCTCTTCGTCGGCATTCCGTTTCTGTTTGCGCTCTGGCGGCGCCAACTGCTTCCGGCTGGCCGCGACCGATTGCCGGCCTCGAGCGCAGCGGTCGTGTGGCTGGTGGGCCTGGTCATCGCGGTGGCCTTGCTCGTATCGCAGCCGGCGATCCATCGCTGGGCCGGGTTGCCCGGCGTGGCCTCCGTGAGGACCGGCCTCGTCCTCCTCGCCGTCCTCGCCTTGCATCTGGCGCTGCACCGCGTCAGCGCCCCGCCGCAGCGCCTTGTCGCCGTTTTGTTTTCTTTCGCCTTCTTCGTAACGGCAGGGGTCGACGTGGTCCACATCTGGGACCGCATGAACACGGTCTTCAAGTTTTACATGGAGGCGTGGTTCCTCTTCGCTATTGCGGCAGCGGCGGGAACGTACGAGCTGTCGAGGGGGCTCTTTCAGTCGGCGGCGGTTCGGGGCGCGTGGCAGGCCGGACTCGCCGTGCTCCTGGGCGTCGCCCTTTTCACGGCCGGCACGGCCACTTACGCTGTGATCAACACCAGGCGCGTGGAAACTCCGCGCCCGACGCTGGACGGCACGGCGTATTTGCCGCTCCGCGATCCCAACGAAGCCGCCGCCTTTGAATGGCTCAACCGGGAGATCGCCGGCATCCCGGTCATCGCCGAAGCCTACGGTCCTTCGTACCAGGACTTCGCGCGGGTTTCGATGAACACCGGCCTGCCCACTGTGCTCGGCTGGGATTACCACGTACACCAGCGCGCGCAGGGCTGGCCGGCCATCAATCGGCGCAAGGACGACCTCAAGAAGCTCTTCACCACCGACCACAAGAAGACGGCGGCGGACATCCTGCAGACCTACCACGTCGCCCTCGTCTACGTGGGCGGGTTGGAACGCCGTACGTACGCCGGTGGCAACCGCGAGCGCTTCAACCAGTGGACGGACCTGCTCACACCCGCTTACCAGAACGCGGGCGTCACGGTGTACGCCGTCCATGGCCAGTTCACGGGCGCGATGCCGATCACGACGATCGAGCAGGTTCCGCAGGTCACCGACGAAGAAGTCGCGCCGCCGGCACGGGAAGGCGAGCTCAGCCAGCCGCGCGGCATCGCGGCCGATTCCGCGGGCAACATCTACGTCGCCGACTTCGGCAACAATCGGCTGCAAAAGTTCAACGCGAAACTGCAGTTCATTGCCGCCTGGGGGGAGCAGGGCAACTTGCCCAGCCAGTTCAAGCAACCGGGTGGTATCGCCGTCGACGCCACCAACACCGTGTATGTCGCCGACACCTGGAATCAGCGCATTCAGGTCCTTACGGCGGAGGGCCAGTACCTGCGCGAATGGGGCGGCAGTTTTTACGGCCCGCGCGGAATCGCCGTGAGCCGGAGCGGCAAGGTGTACCTCGCCGACACCGGCAATCATCGGATTCGCCGCTTCGATACGAACGGCAAGGAGGAAGCGACGTGGGGCGGGCACGGCTCCCAGCCCGGCCAGTTCATCGAACCGGTGGGCATCGCCACTGACGCCCGCGGCCGCGTCTACGTGTGTGACAACGGCAATGCGCGCCTGCAGATCTTCGACCCCGACGGAAAGCCCGAGGGTTCGTTCAGGGTCGACGGCTGGGAGAGCAAGGTCTTTTCCGAGCCGCACGTGACCGTCGCGCCGTCGGGCATCATTTGGGTGACGGTGCCCCTGGCCCGGGCCGTGCGCGCGTACGACAGCAGCGGCAAAGTGCTGAAGGAATTCGTCGGTACTGAGGATCGCAGCGGCCCGTTCCAGCGGCCCATGGGCATCGCCCTTTTGCCGGCCGGCAACGAGTTGGTGATCAGCGACCTGGAGAATCGGTTGGTGCGCATCCCGCTGCCGAAGGACGTGCGATAGCGTCATGCCTCCCTCCCCTCGGCCTGATCGCGATCCATCTCCACCCTGCAGAACGCTGAG